>QIGP01000173.1 GCA_003228965.1 Gammaproteobacteria bacterium | reverse complement strand
GGGATCGCACGTAACAGTTGAGTCGGAGCCTGGGCAAGGTAGTCGCTTCTCGGTAGGCCCGTTCTCCATTCGGGAAGCCGTTGAAGCCCCAGCGGCTGCAAGGGCTGCACCGTTACCCGATCTGCGGCACGTACACGTTGTAGTGATTGATGACGATCGGGATACGTTAAAAGCCACAGGCAGGTTACTGAATAAATGGGGTTTCGAGGTGACGCTACTTGAAGACGGAAATATTGAGGCACTCCCGCGACCGGAAATTCTTGTTTGTGACTACGATCTTGGGCACCAGGAGACGGGTATCGATGTGATAAATCGAAGTCGGGCAATTCACGGAGCCGGAGTACCGGCATTGTTGATTTCAGGTAACACATCTGCGGAGCTCGCGGCTAAGGCCGTTGCAGCAGACCTGCGACTATTGCACAAGCCAGTTCGCCCGGCGCAGCTGAAATCGGCAATTTTGACATTGCTTGGAACAATACCCGTTAGGAATTCTATTTAGGATGGGGGCACAAAATGGAAGATACAATTCAATCAAAATCTACAGAACCGGTTGAAAAAATCAGTAGCGATTTAGAGGCACTGCGAGAACTTGGGAAAACCGATGCTCGACTAGGATGGTCGAGACAATTCGGTATCATTCTTATTCTTTTTTCGGCGTTTGTCGTTATCGTTTGGTACGGCCTGACAATGCAGTCGATCGGGCAACCGGTAATATTTGCCAGTGGAGTAACTGTTGAAGGCAGGCTTGGGTCTGCCGACTGGGTAGCACCAGCGCTCGAACAAGCTATGGCAGCCACCATTCAATCGGGCGATCAACTTCGTGTAGTGAGTCCAAATATCAACTATTTCTCACTTTCCAAGCCTGCGACATCAGCTATCCAAAGTGGAGCAAGCTGGGATCTACAGGCGGTATTGAGAGCTGGAGGGCCGGGCACAGAGACGGTGGTCATTCAACTAAGTTTGTTAGGGTTGGGACGGAATGCATCGAATTACTCGGCCGACCTGACCGGTTCCTCAAATTCGGTTGGCGACTTGGCGACCAGGGCGGTTCAACAAGTACTGTCCTGGTTAGAGCTTGATAGTCTATCGCCGCAACAGCTTGGCTACGCCAGGAACGAAATTCCTTCACCCACTGCCAGTGAAGCGTACGGTAACGGTTTGATTGCGTTAGGTGAAGGAAATGGACGTCTGGCGCTAGCCCACTTTGAGCGCGCGAGAAAAATTGCGCCCAACAACGCGGTGGTGTACGCGGGTCTTGCCAGTGCATGGGAACTGCTTGGCTACAAAGACAACGCAGTTGCTGAATCAAAACGCGCGGTCGACGCCAGCAATGGTCTCACGCGCCGCCGACAACTGGAATTCGAGGCGCGCTACGCGCTGAAAACAGAATCCTGGTCGCGTGCTCAACAGGTTTTCGGAGCCCTCAAGGAATTTCATCCTGGGGAACTAACGTATCGGTTGGCTTTTGCCGAGACGCAAGCGCGTCAGAACGATGCCGAAGGTTTTAAGCTGAGCGTTTCACAGATGCGAGAACTTGGAGGAGTTTCAGGTGAAGATCCCAGAATTGATATTGCCGAGGCAGATTTTTGGTTTGATACGGGCGACTACGGTAAATGCGAGGCGCTCTCTCAAGCCGCAAAAGTAAAAGCCGAGAACAACGATGACAAACATATGCTCGGGGAGGCGTTGCTTAACATTGGTCGTTGTGACGATAACTATGATCCGGAATCATTGCTAAGAGCTCGAGATCTATTTCAACAAACAGGCACGCCTTTGCGTGAGTCGGCAATCTTGCGTGAGCTTGCAAAGCATGAATTTGGTGAAGGGAAAATGGAGCAATATCTTGCTTACTTGCAGGAGGCCCTTGAAGTCGCACAACAACTGGGAAATGAGCCCGAAATTGCGGCAAGCAAGAATTCGTTGGGCCAGGCTTATGATTTACATGGCTGGTTAAATCGGGGTTATGCTCTAAAAAAGGAAGTGGCCGAGTATCAGGCGCAACGAAACAACAAGAATCGACATTCAATACTCTTGGAGAACATGAGTATCTCGCTCTTTAAGATGGGTCGTTACGATGAAGCGGAAGAAGCCGTCAATCGAGCGGGAGCAATTTTCACAGAGATCGATGATCAGATTGGCATCGCCTGGTTACCCTATCGTCATGGGCAGATCGCGCTCAGGCGTGGAAATATCGAACTGGCCCGTGAGCTTCTGTCTCAGGCGCTTAAGAATTCAGAGGAACGACCCGAAGGCAATCTCGCGATAGAAGCGACTCACGAACTGGGTCTCGTCAATTACTTTGCTGGTGACTACGACACAGCTGCACAGTTGCTTGGAGAAGCAAATGCTGTGTATCGTGAGCAAGGCATGAGTGCAAGTATCGGCGAGAGCGAGATTGCACTTGCGCGACTCGCTTCGCAACGGTTCGATACGGTCGCTGCATTGAGACATCTGCAGGTGGCTGAAGAGCACTTGCACGATGACACGGCTTACTATCAGTTGTCATTGCGTTCAGAGCAAACATTGTTTGGCAGCGCGCTAGTAGAAGCCGATCTCAAAAATGCCTGTAACAAACTTGATCAGGCGACTGAGGGGCAGGAGCATATGGCGTTACTGCTACGAGCTAAAACCAAAATAGTTGCATGCCGTGGTCTGTTGGGGACGCTGCCCAGCAGAGTTTCTCACCCTATGCTTGTGGCCATTGAGCAAGAAGCCAACAGGCTAGGAATTTTCGACGTCGTACTCGCCGCGGGATACACCCGAGTTGCGCTACTGCGTGCAAACGGGCAGGAGCAAGCAGCGGAAGCCGAGTTCGAGCGGGTCAATCAACTTGCTTCTGAGAAAGGTTGGGTAGCGCTTCCTCTCCCGGATTTGGCCACTTTGTAGTTTCGGGTTCGGTTTAGGGTAGGTGGATAACAAGACCTGACGTTGGTAAATCCAGGTCAAATTCTTCGGTTACGGCTGTGAAAAGTTCGTTAATCGAGCCTATTCGAATCAGAGTAACCGTACGTTGGGTCCGCTTGATTTTAGACAAGCTGAATTTACCGAGGCCTCGCTGTCGGCCGCTTATCACCCAATTTAGCATGACCGCTTAAACATTTGTTGAAGGCTCGGAGCAGGTGCTTACCACAGTGTTCAGGTTGCTAACCAAGACTGTGGGCTCGCAGTTTCTATTCCCTCGTTTGTACTGACTCCTTGAAACTGGCGTTCGCCCGGTACTAACCGGCAGCGGTCTTCCTGGTCCGGATGTTCAGTTGCATAAGAATTGTGATCTAGACCATTTAAGTGAAGCAATATAGGCTGGAGGTTGCGATAATGTCCCGGTTCCCCATTGCCCGGCCAGGTCTATGAATTCAGAAACTCTCACTCTTACCAATTTAATCGTCATTGTAACGTGCGTAATCTCGTTCGCACTGATGACCAATCAAGCCGGAAAATCACGTTTGATATTTCATCCGGTTACCATCAAAACAAAGAATGAATGGTATCGCTTTTTAAGCTCCGGATTTATCCACGGCGACGTGGTGCATCTGCTAGTCAACATGTTTGTGTTGTGGTCCTTCGGTAATGCCGTTGAGAATCGTTACTACCCGTATTTTCTTGGCGACAACAGTGCAATCATGTACCTTGTTCTCTATTTCGGTGGTATCGTTGTGGCTTCTATTCCCAGCTACTTACGACATGCGGACAATCCACAGTACGCAGCGCTTGGTGCATCTGGTGGCGTCTCTGCGGTGGTGTTTGCAATCATCATGTTTGCACCATGGGAAAATTTGTATTTATACGGTGCTATACCTATTCCTCAGATTTTGGCAGGCGCCGGCTACTTGTACTACTCGTGGTACAAAGATCGAAACGCAACCGACAACATTGGTCATATGGCGCATTTTACCGGGGCAGTCTGGGGTATCGTGTTTACGGGATTAATGAACCCAAGTCTATTTACGCGGTTTATTTCTGAAACGCTAAAAGGTCCAAGTTGGATGTAGGGTTTAAGTCGAAAAGTCAGTATCGGTCAGCTTTGCTTTTTTAGGCTGTACTGTTAGCGTTCACGAGTGTTATTTACGTAAGGGAAGCTCATCTTTGGTGCGCTGCTTGCTGTCCAGCCAAGATATAAACAGCTTAAGGTGTATCGGCAATATTCACGGGGTCTTTAGCCGATTAAAAAGAATGCTCTGAATAATCTATAGCCTTGATTCGATGGGAGGTACTATAGGACGCAGAAATTGATCAATTGCAAACATTTTGATCCTGGTTTAAGTTGCTATTCTTGATTGAATAGATCGTTCTATCGGGATACAAAGATTGACCTGTCCAACCTCACCAAACCAGTACAACCAGGAGTAAGGCGCTATGAAGAGAAGTGTCACTATTATTTTTTGCGCCTTCGTATTGGCCGCATGTATGCCCGTCAGCGCAGAAGTTGTTTCGTCGTCCGATACGCATTTCGTACTTCGACATGAGTCCGCATCCAGCCTTTCTTCCGACGATCTGTGGCAGCGACTTATTACGCCGTCCTCTTGGTGGCATCCGGATCACACGTATTCTGGCGACGTAGCGAACTTGTCACTCCAGGCCAAAGCGGGAGGTTTATGGTAAGAGACCTGGCCCGAAGGTTCGGTACAACATGGTCGTGTACTTTTTACTCAGTCAGGGAAAGTGTTGCGCCTTGAGGCACCGTTTGGTCCGCTTCAATCCATTGGTGCATACGTAGTTTGGACCATTACAATTGGGCAAACTGAGGACGGATCCCGAGTTATTTTTGAGGAAAGTGCAATCGGACCCAAAGGCGCTCAACTTGATAAGCTTGCTACGGCAGTGGATGGTGTGAAAAGCGAGGCGATACGACGACTCGCTACTAAATAGTGGCTGCTCTTGAAAAAAGGTGATTAGCAATGACGTTAGAAGTTCACCGTAAACCCAAGAGAGACCACCGGATAGTATTCGTAATCTCCGATAGAGTCTTCAAGTTCCTGTCGCTCGACTTCAAGTTCCGCCAGGAAGGTGGAGTTGCTGGCAATGGGGCCGGTGGCGTTCATGGCGACATCTACTTCGCCTTGGAAAAGTACTCCGGCGTCAAAGCTTAAGCCGATAGTGTTACCAATGCGGAAGTCAAAACCAATGCCAGCGTAAGGTGCAATGCTGTCGAATGTTCCACGCGCCTCAAGTCGTCCGAGGTCTGCGGCCTGGTAGGTGGTGCCGCCAATTTGAAACGAGTCGTCGTCGCGACTGTTGAGTACAACTTCGTTGCCGTTTGAGAACACGCCAGCAGTGACTCTGAACGGACTTAACGGGAATCTGAAATTAGCCGTAACGTAAGCCGTGCTTAGGTCGAGTTCACCGTCGTAGGCAAGGCCTGCTTCGTCGCGCGTGTCCTCATAGGTGTAGGCGTTATAGCCTGCGCGAACATCGAAGTAAGGTACGGGGCGCCATGTTGCTTCAACGCCCAAGCCCAGTGTGCCGGCTTTGACACCGATCCATAGGTCGTCATCGGCGGCTGCGGTAGTGCTAACGCCGGCAGCAATTGCTGCGGTTAGAAATAGAGTAAGTTTATTCATCGGTGATCTCCAACGTTCTTTATGGATGCTACTCCGCCAGTTTAGCAATGAGGGCGGATATTTCCTGTGGCGCAAAAGAAACGAATTTGGAACACACTTTTGAACGAAAACAACGCTCAACTTAGTCGCCCAAATTCAATGTCAGTTTACTCAGATCATTCAGTAGAAATGCCGACTCCGTCGCGTTTTTGGGAAGTGGAGGTGTGTCCATTTGGGCCACATTTAGCACAATAACAATAATTTCAGCAAGTACCAAGAGAACTTCGGGTTATCTGCCGAGTACCTCCTTCTCCACGCAGTCCCGGTAAAAATTGGCATCACTTTTACATTTCGCCTCAATCACGTCGGTGACTGCCCCGATTCGAAGTCTTCAATGTGCACGGGGTAGTTGTCGGAAAGCGCTTACACTGCAAGGTATTGGGAGCGCATCATCGAGGGCGCTTACGGCTTTGACCGAGTCAACATGGTACGCTCGCTACACCAAATTCTGGAGAGCACGACGTGCCCGAAATTATTCCGCTTGGCTGGTTTCACACCGCTTTAGGTATCGTTGCTCTTCTTAGCGGTGCCATCACTTTAGTGCGGTTCAAGGAGATTTTACTGCAAACTCGTTCGGGCCAAATCTATCTGGTGGCTACGCTTATCACGGCCGTAACCGCATTGGCCATTTTCCAACACGGCTTTTTTGGCCCGGCACACGTGTTGGCCGTACTGACACTGCTGGCACTTATGGTTGGCACTGTTGCTGCTACATTAAAGCCTTTTGGTTCCTGGTCGCGTTACATTCAGGCCTTGAGTTTCTCGGCCACTTTGCTCTTCCACTGTATTCCCGCCGTCACCGATGCATTGATGCGCTTGCCGGTTGGAGATCCGATTCTGACATCGATAGAAAATCCCATTTTGAAAATGTGCTATTTGGGCCTGCTAAT
>QIGP01000299.1 GCA_003228965.1 Gammaproteobacteria bacterium | reverse complement strand
CGCATCAATGGTGCAACCGCAGTGAAGATTGAACATTACTGCTGAAAGGTCGTGCACTCCAAGAGTACTTCCATGCATGGCCCTTCGGGCCTCATATTGTGGCAGAATTGCAGGCCGGACCACGCTAGTGATCCGGCCTGCAAAGGGCTACGGTGAGTTCGGGTATGAGCACGAAGGACCAGGAGGGGTCAAAAAGTGCCGTACGATGATTGAAAAATCTGCAAAGTTACAAATTCCATCTCCGTTAATGTCTTCATCCACATCGCCACAAACCGTGTTAAAAAACGGTACCCAGGCACTAATATCCGTGAAGTTCACATTGCCATCATTGTCAAAGTCGGGGTCGCAATAATTGCCATAGCCATCAGCATCTGTATCGCGCTGCGAAGGATTGTCGACCGCGCTGCAATTGTCGGCACACAAGAAGGGCGGAACCTCAAGATCCACGCAGGTAAACCCAGGCCCAGTACCAAAAATGCACTCCAGTGAGATGTCGTATTCGCCAGGATTGAAGGCGTCGTCGTCGATTATCATCAAGGAATACACACCAGTTGTGGTAGGAAACAGCGTTGTCGAGAATGAGCACTGCGTAAAAGTACTCGCGTTGCAACCCGCACCTTCTGCAATACCACTTACTATCCGGACGCCATCCGGGTCGTGTACTTGAATTCCCGGGTCGAAATTGTTGGACTGACCTGTCACCGTTATCCTAATCTCGTCACCAGAGCTTCCCATGAACTGGTAAAAATCGCCTTCTGTGCCAGGCGAAACGCCCTTGTCGGTAACGGCAACACCATAGCTCAAAATCTCACGGTCATTGTCGAATAAACCATCGTTATCGCCGTCGCAGTCGCCCAATACACATAATAGACTGATCCGGTATGAGCCAGTGTTAAAAGAGTCATTGTCTGAAATACGTACAGTATATGTGCCGGACATAGTGGGCAATAAAGTAAAACCAAAAGAACATTGTGCAAAGGTGCTGGCGTTACAACCGGCGCCAGAAGCAGCGCCACTAACGATAAGGTCCCCGGTTGGGTCTCTCACCTCGATGTGTGGGTCCAGGTTATTGGTTAAAGTAACCCCACGTAAGATGACGGTCGAGCCGCTGGTTGCGTTAAATGTGTAGAAGTCTCCGTCCGTTAGGGCTTCAATTGTATCTTCGGTATCCAGTACATAATTGAGCTGTGGCCCATTGGAGTCTGGCACTGGTGCCCCGTCGCAGTCTCCGAATACACACCACAAACTGAATTGATAGTCGCCGCCGTTGAACGCGTCGTCATCAAATACTTGCAGTGAATAGACTCCTGTGACTGTCGGCGTCAAATTCACCGCATAAGAGCATCTGGCAAACGTAGAGGCATTGCAGCCTACGGTATCGATGACTAGTATGTCGTCGGGGTCGTAAACTTGAAAACGAAGATCCAGATTATTGGTTAGGGTTACTGCATTTAGTTGAAGTGTCGTTCCGGCAGTCGCGTTGAACACGAAGAAGTCGGTGTCCGTGGTCGGTCCGATCGAGTCAACGACTGCCTCGTCGTAGTTTACGGCTACCGACGTCGGTGGTGGCAAAATCCGTTCGAGTTGGAGTGTGTAACTGCCCGTATTGTCGGCACCGGTTTCTGACACTATTACTAGAAAACCACCGGTGACTGGCAGTTCGACTGTCAGACCCGTTGAGCAACGAGCAAAGGTTGAGCTTGAGCAACCAAACGAATCAACCAGCATATTTCCACTGTCGCGTATTTCAATACTCGGGTCCAGATTATTGGTGAGCGTTACCATTCGCAGTCGAACCGTTTCACCAGCTAGACCACTAAATGTGAACCGATCGGTATCGGTTGGGGATGCCCCGATATTGCAGCCGACCGTAGAGTTGCCATAGACCAATGGCACAGGTTCAGCAATTACACCCTCGTCGCACTCTGCCGTTGTCTCGTCCTGTTGCCGAATCAGTTCTGCAATGTGGTCAAGTTTAATTTCTTGCGGTTCTACAGAATCAGAAGTTGTAAATGCATTTGGCGGGGCGTTGTGACTCGTATGCTCCAAGCGCTCGTAATGACTGGCTTTGGGCGTTGTCAAATAGGAGCCACACTCAGTAGCGTGCTGATCGAATACAGTTTCATGTGGGCTGGCGGAGTCGACACAGGACATCGATAGTTCTGATGCTTGCGCCATTGATGTTGCCAACACAAATCCTGTAACGACTCCTAGCAGTAACGACTTGCCTTTACTCGTATACGTAATGTCCATTTTGATATCCCCAATGTTTGCGACCTTGCACGATGTCCCCACTAACTACAGCGTCTTTTCGTGCCAAATGGGGCAAAAATATTTCTAAGGAATTTGCTACCATAGCGGCCCCAGTGACTCTGTGTTGCGCTTAGGCTTCAATGCGCTAAAATGCGGTGACTTCATCCCACTCAAACATTTATGGCAAAGCCTGTTACATCCTCCACCTAACATACTGGCGCAAATGGAGTTCAGTCGATGAGTTGTGGGGAAACTTCAGGGTGCAACCCTAGATAAGGGGTCCGGGGCTTAGCCCCGACCTCCTTTATTTTTTCTCTACCTTCGCAGGCTTCGAAGACTCTTTCTTCGATGACGCAGTAGAGTCTTTCTTGGATGGAGCGTCCGCTTTCTTGGGCTTTTCGTCTGAAGACGGCTTCTTGCCATTGGAATCATCGGCAATGTTCTTGCGCTTGTCTTTCTTAAAGTCGGTTTCGTACCAGCCAGCACCCTTCAGGCGAAAGTTTGGCGCAGAAACCAACTTCACAAGCGTAGCCTTCTCGCACTCAGGACAATCCGTTAACGGGTCGTCATCCATTTTTTGCAGTTCATCGAATTCGTGCCCACATTTAGAGCACTGATATTCATATATTGGCATGGGTAGGGTTTTCTTTGCGTAGTTTTGCTTAAGGTTTCAGAGGCGCGAGTGTGTCAGTGACGCACCGATTTTTCAAATATCAGTTCGCCGTCATCTACATCGACCTCGATTAAATCTCCAGAAGCAAACGTTCCTGCCAGAATTCGCTGTGCCAGAGGGTTTTCCAGGCGCTGCTGAATGGCTCGCCTTAGCGGACGTGCGCCGTAAACCGGGTCGAAACCCGCATCGCCCAGTAAATCGCGTGCCGCGTCGGTGAGAGTAAGGCCAAGCTCCCGCTCACCAAGGCGTCCGGACAGCGTACCAATTTGAATATCGACAATCTGACGAATTTCGTCGCGATCCAATGGATGAAACACCACCGTATCGTCAATGCGATTAATGAACTCGGGACGGAAATGTTGTCCGACCACTTCCATTACGGCGGCTTTCATCGCGTCGTAATTCTCTTCGCCTGCGAGGTCCTGAATGATCTGGGAGCCAAGGTTCGACGTCATGATGACGACGCAATGGCGAAAATCGACCGTGCGTCCCTGGCCGTCTGTGAGTCGTCCGTCATCGAGTACCTGCAACAAAATGTTAAACACGTCGTGATGTGCCTTTTCGACTTCGTCGAGCAGAATTACCGAGTAGGGTTTGCGGCGTACGGCTTCCGTCAGGTAGCCACCTTCTTCGTAACCTACGTATCCTGGTGGCGCACCAATCAGGCGCGCGACCGAGTGTTTTTCCATGAACTCCGACATATCAATGCGTATTAATGCGTCTTCCGAATCAAACAAGAATTCGGCGAGCGCTTTGCTCAATTCGGTTTTACCAACACCGGTTGGTCCTAAAAACAAGAACGAACCGTTAGGTCGTTTGGGGTCGCCCAGGCCTGCACGCGCACGGCGCACGGCGTTGGACACACAAACCAGCGCCTCTTGTTGACCTATGACGCGACTGCCAAGCTCGGATTCCATGCGTAGCAATTTCTCGCGTTCGCCTTCCATCATGCGGTCGACTGGAATGCCGGTCCACTTGGCGACGACGTCGGCCACTTCAGCTTCGGTCACCTGATTACGCAGCAGCGTAGTTTCGACTTTTTCTGCGCCTTCGGAAGCTTCAAGCTGTTTCTCAAGCTCCGGAACGCGTCCGTACTGAATTTCTGACATGCGTCCCAAGTCGCCGGCGCGATGCGCTGTTTCCAGTTCAGTTCGCGCTTCTTCAAGCTGTTCTCTGATTTTGGCGGAGCCTTCGACGCTTAGCTTTTCGGCTTTCCATATTTCTTCCAGATCGGCAAACTCGCCTTCGACATCGTTAATGGTCGATTCGAGTTCTTGCAGTCGTTTGCGCGAAGCGTCGTCGTCTTCTGACTTAAGCGACTCACGCTCAATTTTAAGCTTGATGAGCTGGCGTTCCAGCAAGTCCATGGATTCGGGCTTCGAATCAATTTCCATACGAATACGGGAAGCGGCCTCGTCAATAAGGTCAATTGCTTTGTCTGGCAGTTGTCGGTCTGAAATATAGCGATGGCTAAGTGTGGCTGCGGCGATGATTGCGGGGTCTGTAATATTGACGCCGTGGTGCACTTCGTAACGATCTTTCAGTCCGCGTAAAATTGCGACAGTATCTTCCACTGTTGGTTCATCGACCATGATGGTTAGAAAGCGACGGGCAAGCGCTGCGTCTTTTTCAATGTACTTTCGGTATTCATCGGTGGTGGTCGCTCCCACACAGTGCAGTTCACCGCGAGCAAGCGCTGGCTTGAGCATGTTGCTTGCATCCATCGCGCCATCGGCACGACCGGCGCCCACCATGGTGTGTAGTTCATCAATAAATAAAATGACTTGACCTTCTTGCTTCGCAAGGTCGCCAAGCAGTGCTTTTAGACGTTCCTCGAATTCGCCACGGAACTTTGCCCCGGCAACTAAAGCGCCGAGATCGAGCGAGAGCACGCGTTTGTTTCTTAAGCCTTCGGGAACTTCGCCATTCACAATGCGCTGCGCCAGTCCCTCGACAATGGCCGTTTTGCCGACGCCTGGTTCGCCAATGAGTACCGGGTTGTTCTTGGTACGTCGTTGCAACACTTGAATAGTGCGACGAATTTCACTGTCGCGACCGATGATCGGATCGAGCTTTCCCTGTTCTGCTCTTTCCGTGAGATCGAGCGTATATTTTTCCAGCGCCTGTCTGGCGTCTTCTGCATTGGGGTCGTCAACCACACTGTCGCCGCGTAAGTCTTCGACCGCTTTGTTGAGTGCTTCGGCCACTGCGCCAGATTCCTTGAGCACCCGCCCAAGTGATCCTTTGTCTGTTACAGCCGCCAGCACAAAAAGTTCGGATGAGATATAGGAGTCGTTGCGCTTTTGCGCAAGCTTGTCGCATTGGTTGAGAAGTTTGCCCAGGTCGTTGGATAAGTGAATTTCACCGTCCACTCCAGATACTTTTGCGATTTGATCTATCACCTCGCCAAGGCGCGAACGTAACAGGTTGACGTTAACGCCGGCTTTGGCCAGCAGTTGACGGGTTGAGCCGCCTTGCTGGTCGAGCATGGCAATCATGAGGTGGGAAGGTTCAATGAACTGATGATCCTTGCCAAGAGCGAGCGACTGAGCGTCGGCAAGCGCCATTTGGAACTTGCTGGTTAATTTGTCCATGCGCATGATGCGACCTCAAACTGGTGTCTAATGCCTTTTATGTTGAGGTCACTCAGGGTTATTTCAAGTGGCAAGCGTAACCCCGTCTTTGCGAACCCGCAAAGCGGGTGTGGCAATCCCCGTCAGGTTGGTGTGGCTTCAGTAAGTTAGAACAACGTAACGTTAAGAGATTGCCACGCCCTCCGGGCTCGCAATGACGTAATCTCTTCCGGTCATTGCGAAGCCGCAGACCGCGGGTGTGGCAATCTCCATCCGGTTGCCATGGATTCAATTAGTTTAGCCACGTTGACGTTAAGCGATTGCCGCGCCCTTCGGGCTCGCAACGACCTGGTTTTTCTGGGCTAATGCTAGCCATGCATAGATGAGTGGCTGAAGTAAATCACCACCACGCCCAGACCGATGAAAATTACTTGCATTAAGCTTGCAAATCCGCCCACTTTGCGATGTAGGCCAGGAATCAGGTCAGCTACTGCTACGTACAAGAAACTCGAAGCGGCTACCGCAATAACGTAAGGACGAAGGGCCTCCGCTTCGGCCAGCCAGCCCCATGCAATGATGCCACCAACAACGGTAGTGAAGCTAACGAGTACGTTCAGAAACATGACTTTAGACTTGCTGTAACCGGCTGCCAGCAGGACTGCGACATCGCCAATTTCCTGCGGTATTTCGTGAGCAACTACCGCGATTGTGGTTACGACACCCAATTCGAAGTCGGTCAGGAAGGCGGCGCCAATTAACAGTCCGTCGAGAAAGTTGTGCAGCCCGTCTCCCACCAGAATCATTTGTGCGGTTGACTGGTCGCGATGTTGCTCGCCAGGGCCGTGCGCTTCACAATCATCAAAATGGCAATGGCGCCAAAGTACGAGTTTCTCGAGCACGAAAAACAGCCGTACCGTACCTCGTAAGTTTTGCCACAGGTGCATTACTCGGAGCCGCGCTCCTCGGGCTGTTGCCGCACGCTATTGAAGA
>QIGP01000248.1 GCA_003228965.1 Gammaproteobacteria bacterium | reverse complement strand
GCGCTTGGTAATCAAGTACACACGCTCTTCCGACTCGTCAACGGCAACGGCCTCTGTATCGGCCGGCCCCGTGGGGAAAACAAACTTTGCACGTTTTACGTCTCTTAAAGGCCTTAGCCTCGAAACCTGGTCCTGTGGCATTTTAGGCTCGGCTACCAAATACAAGTCGTAAAACGGTTTTCTGGATTGGTTGTCTCCAGTATCTGCAACTAACAGCCAGGACCGATCTCGCCACTGGAACGCGTCCATGTCTTCCCAGTCACGCGACCTTATTCCGTCGAGATAAAAGCGCCCACGAGTTTCGCCCAGCAAACTGAAGGCATACAGATAAGGACCGTTACCGGAGTCGTTGTGGGACCAGGCAACGTCTTCAGCGCGCGTAGACAACGCCAAACCACTGGCTTCTCTTAACGAGCGACTCTCAACGTTACCTAGCAGCTGATGTTCATATTCGACGCGCTTTATCGAAACCGGGACGCTCTTCACGGGGTTAGATACAATAGACTCCACGCTGCGGTCGTGCGCACCGATTTGTGGTAGCTCCTGCCCTTGTATAGCCACTTGCAATGAAATTAAAAGGCACAGAACGCCAAACAGGTTAATCTTCCGATTCATATCAAGATCGCGCATTGACTTGTGACTCTCAGTCAAAACGCCGCAGTGTCCTTGTATTGGTGTCTCGAGCATTATAACTCTTCCTGCACCACATGCGTTAAACTCTACAATGCGGTGACGTGCGCTCTAGCACCTGCTACTCTCGCTGCATAAGATCACATATAAAGAAATACCAATAGTTCCTGAAACCGAAACACCTGCATTACTGCCTTGCTAAGTGTTACGTCGACGTAACCCCATGAAGCCCAGACCAGTAAGTATCAGTAACATTGAAGCAGGTTCAGGTAGCGGCGTAATAAAATAGGCCACGCTGTTATTACTTGCCGTAAGGCCGGGCAAGCCACCGCCACTACTAATTAACAACGTGGAAATCCGGGAAACAATGTCACCGAAGTTAACGTAAGCGTATTCCGATCGACTCTCGATAATCTGGTCGAAAACTTTTTCGCCAAGAGCGTTGTAAGCAACCACCTGTGCCGCCTCAATATTCGGCAGACCAACCTGAGTTGCAAGCATCAAAGGGGCTCTATCACCTAACCCGCTGAGCACAAGGCCAGTCAACAATGTTTCAGCCTCAAATTCAACCACCATGGTCGCGCCACTGCCCTGATCTGCTGTCGCAAGATCGTCTACGGAGGTTGCAAATACATCGTAGTTCGTCACGGTCAAAGTCGTGCCCATGAAGACCGAAGACTCGTTCATCCCGCCGTCGTAGCCCACGTAGTGATCAGTTGATGTATAAAAGCTTTCCCCCTCATCGGTCACGATGGCGCCAAAGACAGACGAGCAATCGACGTTGGTTATACTGGCAATTTTACAGCCAAGTAATGCAGTCGCATGAGACGAAGCGGCTAACGCGAAGAAACCGAGCAGCGACAGTATTCGCAGAGTCCGGGAGGTAGTCATGTCTGATCCTGTTATAATTATTTAAACGCTAAAAATGCGGTATGACCGCAATGTGTGTCCGCGCTTCAGGTGCTTAGCCTTTGTCATTACAGCTAGTACACCGATTACCCCCCAAAGGTAATATGTATAAAGCAATTCTTATGCCAAAATCTATAACCCTATGTTTTAAAGGGCCATTATAGGTTAACAGTTTTTAACATATAGCCATCTTGTAAAAAACACCGACTAAATTTACGGCGCAATTTACAAATTATTACCAAAGATCGCTAATCCGGGCCGGCAAATCGAGCTGGGCAATCGCCTCCCCTACCGCGCCTGCCGACTGAGCTTCACCGTAAAACTTTCGCTGACACGTAGCCAGAACCTGTGCCGTCATGAATCGACTTTGGGCGCCGTAAACATGCCTCCCTCCATGACGTTGCTGCTGGGGCACGTAGAACTTTAGCGGCGTCATCAAATGAAGATGGTCTTTCGCCCGCGTAGCGGCTACGTACAGCAATCTGCGTTCTTCTTCGATGAGCTTGTCGTCGCCGGTGGCAAATTCCGAAGGGAAGCTGCCGTCGACAACGTTAAGCACAAATACACTACTCCACTCCTGACCTTTTGCTGAATGTACAGTGGATAAAATCAGGTAGTCCTCGTCCTTCAACGGCGCGCCAGCCTGGTCGCCGCTAGCCACAGGCGGGTCTAGAGTAAGGTCGGCTAAAAAGTGCTCGGCGTCGATAGCATTCGTTGCCATCATTTGCAGTTGTTGCACGTCTTGCCATCTAACCATTGAGTCGTCAAAAATACGCTCACAATGGGGTTTATACCACTGAGAAATTTCGTTTAGCGTGGAGTCAAACAAGTTGCTTTCATCGGCGCTTCGGCGCATCAGGGAAGCCAGTTGCAGCCAGTCTGGCATTGAATTCCTGGGCAATTCGAATTCGCTGAGTGCCATAAAATTATGCTGGTTTAAGGTGAAAAACTCCCACGCCTTATTGGCAAGCGTAGGCCCTACTCCGCTCAACAACTGCATGCTTCGAAATGCAGCGAGCTGGTCTTTCGGGTTTACGCTCCAACGCAACAAACACAACAAATCTTTTACATGAGCTGCCTCAAGAAACTTAAGCCCACCGTACTTGACGAAGGGAATGTTACGTCGTGACAGCTCTACTTCGAGCAAGTCACTGTGATGTGAATTACGAAAGAGCACGGCTTGTTGCTTAAGAGCGATGCCATCCTCTCGCTGAGAAAGCACGTGCTCCGCAATGTACTGAGCCTGACACCTGTCGTCTTCTACCGTTACATAGTTCGGTGCCGCCCCGTGAGTTCGAAGTGACGTAAGACGCAGGGGATGGGACTCCGGGTCTTCGCGAATCAGTACATTCGCAAAGTCTAAAATAGGCTGGTGAGAGCGATAGTTCGTTTCAAGGTTAATCACTTCAACTGGCGTATCGTACTGCCCGGCGAATTCGCGGATATTGGTGACGTCAGCCGCACGAAAACTATAAATTGACTGCGCATCGTCACCCACTACTGTCACCCCCCGACCATCCGGTTTGAGTTCTTTTAAAATAGCCGCTTGCAACAAATTGGTGTCCTGGTATTCGTCGACCAATACGTGCGTAAAACGCTCGCCAATTTGTTTGGCAAGCCAGGGTTCTTTCATCATATAAAACCAGTAAAGCAAGAGGTCGTCGTAGTCCAGAGACAAGGTCTCCTGCTTAAGCTTGACATAGCGCTTGAATAATTTGGCTATTTCATCCTGCCACCCGTCACACCAGGGATAGTCTGCCAAAATGGCATCGTTTAACGTCTGTTGCCGATTGGTGCAGAGCGAGTAGATTTCAAGACAAGCCGCCTTTCGGGGGAAGCGCTTGTCGACCGAAGGCAATTTAAGCTCCTGACGACAGACATCCATTAGATCGGCAGCGTCGCCTCGGTCGAGAATAGAAAACTCAGGCTGAAGACCGATGTGCCGTGAGTAAACACGCAACAATTTATGCGCAATGCCGTGATAGGTGCCCGCCCAGGGAAAACGATGTTGGGAAGCTGTCTCCTGCTGCTGTTGCAACACGCGAACTGCACGCTGGGTCATTTCGCGGGCAGCCCTGCGACTAAAAGTCATGAGTAATATGCCCGCTGGCGACACATTCGAAGCCAACAACTGCGCCACGCGGTGGGCAATTGTAGTGGTTTTTCCGGTTCCAGCCCCAGCCATTACCAGCAGTGGCCCGGCAAGAGTAGAGCTTCTATCGGCCCTCTCTTTGCCATTTGCACCTGCGCAGTTAGACTCGAGCCCGTAATGCGCGGCCTTTTGCTGCTGCGTGTTCAGCTTTAGCTTAAGATGTGAGGATACTTCAGTCATTCCAAAATTATATCGAATGACTGTATACTTATCCAGTAATGTGTCCGGTAGTGAATAGTGAGCCTGAGTGTCATAATCGGGCGCGGTGCACCAAGGCACTGCGCTTTCATCACCTATAGGTACACATGCGTAAACTGGGTTTACTGACTCTTTGCACTCTACTTTTTGGCGTCTTGTTTTATACCTTGGTGCAGACCAGCCCGACCGCGTCTCCCGCCAAAACGCTGGTAAACGTATCCAGTCCGCTAGTTGCGGACATTAAGCACTCATCGAGCCCCGCTCCGCCAGTCTCTTTGCGCATGGACCACACCCTCGGACAAGTTCCGAACCCGTCGACAAAGCGTAATTTCTCTACGCCCACTCCACTTGCCGAGCACGCACTATCACCGTACTTGAGTCGCACAGCAGCCAAACAGTTTGCCCTGCTCGCCGCGGCACTCGCGCTCGGCGTGCTTGGCTCTCGAATGATACGACCAGTAACTACATTCGATGTGGTCAATCAACCCGTCTTGCGCGAACCGGTGTTTGAGCGCGCAGCTGATCAAACTCTGGCCGACCGAAATAGGGAAGACCTGGAGCACGCGCACACCCAACTCCTTGAGACTCAGCTACTTCTCGACAGCGACACCGCCACACACGCCGACGAACTGGTCGCCGTCAACGACCTTCTGGAAAGCCGCGAAGTTGAGCTCAGCGAGGGACGCGACCGACTCACCATGCTCGAGCAAACCATTGCCGAGCTTCGCGAAGAACTCACCCGGACCCAGCAACGCTACGACGCTCTAAGCTCAACTCAACAAGATCAGCTTGAACGCTACGAACAGGAAAAACACGACAAATTCCAGGCGTATTCCTCCGAAATAGACGAGTACGAAAGTGAGGTCGAAGCACTTAGATCACAAGTAAACACGACCCAACAAGAGCTTGAATCGAAAGACTCGCTTCTCACTGAGGTCAAACACACCTTTGAGAAGACGGCCCTCTCCAGGGACGAACTGGAGCTACATTTACGGGATGCCAGGAGCGAACTTGCGGATAAAACACAGATTGTCGACGATCTTGAGCTTGCCAAAGACTCACTGTCTGAACGCATTGCCGAACTTCAGGAACAAGCGACCCTCGCGAAAAATCAAAAAGAACAATTAGACCTGTTAAGCCACAATTTCGACGAACTCGTTTCTGCACGTGACTCGCTGGTCGAACAATACGACGCACTCGATTACAATTTTACGGTAGCCCATAAAAGAGCACTGGAGGCAGACGAACTCGAAGACGAACTTAAGAACCTCAAAGAAGAAGTTGAGCGCGTAACCACCTCAAAAAGTGAATATGTTGCAGAGCTTGGGGAAATGCACAACCTGTTTGGACAAGCCCAGTCTCGCGCCGCCGAAGCCGATGAGTTGGAAGGCCGGGTTTCCCAGGTACTCACCGACCTTGAGTCCGTTGCCGCAGCTCGAGACACCGCCGAGCAACAGGTGGCGGCCCTCACGGTCTCGTTAAATGAAGTTACTGAAAAACTCGAGTCGGCTGACAGTCGGCTTAACGAAGCTGAGCAACAGGCCCGGACAAGTCAAGCTGAGCTTGAAAACTTGAAGGAGGAACTCGATCAACGCAGCGCAGTTCTGTTTGAGACGCAAGAGTTGTTTGAGTCAAAACAAGAGGCACTGCTTGTTTTACAGCAAAACTTCGACGTCTTAAGTCGCGAAGAACAAGAGCTGCGAGACGAACACAAGGAACTTATACAACAAAGCAGTCAGTTTGAAACAGAAAACGAGACACTGACTGAAAGCGTCAACCTTCTTCGCGAAGACCTTGCGGAAATGGTATACAAAATAGGCGAGAAAAATACTGCCTTAAGCGGGCAACAAGAACAGTTAGTCGACGAGCAACGAAAAGTGAAAGCACAACAAGCTGAAATCGAAACTCTGTTAGGCTCCGTTGAAACAGAACATGGAAAACTCAATTTGCTAAATGTAGAGCTCAAGGAAGCGAAAGCAACGGAACTACGCTTACTGAACTGGGACAGCAGCCTGCAGACTTACCGCAATGACATTTCCGACAAGAACAAACTTATTGACCAACTGCGTGACTGTGTTAGTGATTCGGTGACGCAAAGCACGGCGTCGCAAGAGCAAAGCCGTGAACTTGAAGAAAAGCTTGCAAAATACGAGAGGCTGCAATTTGAACTTGCGTCAACTCGAGACGAGTATGCAAGTGTAGGTGAAACGCTTGAGCAGCAACAACGACTCGTCGAACAACTCTCTGAGCTAGGTAAAGAACACGAAGAAGCGCTTGCCGCGCAAACATCAACGCTAAACGAAATTCAAATCGAGCGCCAACAATGGCTTGACCAGCTCGCGTTAAAAACAAATACGGCTGCCGAACTTGAAGCTGAACTTCTCGATCAACATGACATCTTTTTGACTGTTGAAGAACTCATCGATGAAGCGCTCTCTGAGAGAGGCGTGGCACCCGGTGTCAGCGCATCTATTGAACTTCCAGCAAACACCAATCAGCCCGACTCTGTGCTCGTACGCAAAGGTCACGCCCTCGTTGGCGTCCTCGAAAAAACTGATTTAAGCAATAGGGAACTCGCTACCTTGCAAGGAGCTCTGGAAAGCCAGCTCG
>QIGP01000403.1 GCA_003228965.1 Gammaproteobacteria bacterium | reverse complement strand
ACTAGGGGCTGTTCTCAATTGAGTTGAGCATAGTGCGATAAAAGACTGTATTCTATGATCTTTCCGCAGGGGAAAATCATGAATCGAAAAGTTCTCAGAAACGATCAATGGGAGCGAATCAAAGATTTATTGCCCGGAAAATCAAGCGATTGCGGCGTTACGGCGTCTGACAATCGGCGCTTTCTGGAAGCGGTCTTATGGATTGCCAGGACCGGCTCCCCGTGGCGTGATCTGCCAATGAGGTTCGGCCACTGGCATCGAGTATATGTACGCTACAACCGCTGGGCCCATAAAGGACATTGGGTTCGCATTCTTGAAGCCATCGCCAAGGATCCCGATCTTGAGTACCTGATGGTCGATGGCAGCATTGTTCGCGTTCACCAACATGGTGCGGCAAAAAAAACGGCAGGAAAATGAGGCGATGGGTAAGTCACGTGGCGGACTGAGCACCAAGATTCATGCTGCGGTCGATGCATTGGGTAATCCCGTCCGCTTTATATTAACCGCGGGACAGCGTTCTGAAATAAAGCAAGCATATCCATTGATAGAAGGGTTTTCAGCGGGCTATATCATTGCCGACAAAGGGTACGATGCAGATGCATTTATAGTTGCTATCGAGACCAGTGAGGCCATCGCAGTAATACCGCCAAAGAAAAACAGAAAAACGGCAAGAGAATATGACCAGCACCTATATCGTGAGCGAAATTTGGTGGAGAGAGTATTTCAAAAGCTCAAACATTATCGCCGAATTGCCACTCGTTATCCACTCGTTATGAACGCTTGGCAACCACATATCTGGCGATGTTGAGCTTGGTGGCTACTATCATATGGCTTAATTGAGAACGCCCCCTAGTGCCCCCAAATTTAGACACCACCCAGCTTGATGCTGCAATTGCGGGAGTTGCGCCAAGACTGTCTGGCGCCGGGAAGCTGGCCTCTGTTGAGGTAGGTTGATCAGAGGTCATCAATGGTTTCCAGTCGGATTAGAGAGTTTTTGCAGTGCGCAGAATTTACCTAATTACATCGAAATAACCCTGTAACACCAATAGTTTCGTGTGAGCTTATTGAGACGAGCATTTGACTCGGTCGAAGCATTAAATTCTTCCAGGCCGCCGGGCACTTTCTTCCTGAAATCAGTCTCCGTTATTGGCTTTCGCGTCTTTGGCAAACCCGCTACACTCGATCTTCGCTAATTCAGCCGTTGGAGTGGAAAGTATGAAAACCAGAGCCGCCGTAGCAATTGCTGCAGGCAAACCGCTTGAAATTCTTAACGTTGACTTGGCCGGACCTCAACATGGCGAAGTGGTGATAGAGCTTAAAGCCACTGGCGTATGCCACACGGATGCATTCACGTTGTCCGGCGACGACCCCGAAGGAGCCTTTCCGGCGATTCTTGGCCACGAAGGAGCGGGCGTTGTCGTAGAGGTGGGTCCAGGCGTCAGATCGCTTGCCGTTGGCGATCACGTTATTCCGCTATACACACCTGAGTGTCGGCAGTGCAATTATTGTCTGCACCCCAAGACTAACCTGTGCCAGGCCATACGCGAAACCCAGGGACGCGGTGTCATGCCCGACGGTACCAGTCGTTTTTCGATCGACGGCAAACCGATCTTGCATTACATGGGGTGTTCGACGTTTTCGAACCACACCGTGCTGCCTGAAATTGCTGTCGCTAAAATTCGTAAAGACGCTCCTTTTGACAAAGTGTGCTACATCGGGTGTGGCGTCACCACAGGCGTTGGTGCAGTAGCATTCGACGCAAAAGTAGAACCTGGTTCGAACGTGGTTGTATTTGGCCTCGGCGGCATTGGGCTTAATGTTCTTCAAGGCGCACGCTTGGTGGGTGCCGACAAAATCATTGGTGTCGATCTCAATCCTGCAAGAGAAGCTCTGGGTCGTCAGTTTGGTATGACCCACTTTATTAACCCTAAAGAAGTAGACAACGTAGTCGACGCGATTGTCGACGTAACCGGTGGCGGCGCCGACTACAGTTTCGAGTGCATCGGCAATGTAAACACCATGCGTCAGGCGTTAGAGTGCTGTCACAAAGGCTGGGGTGAATCCTACATCATTGGGGTAGCTGGAGCCGGTCAGGAAATTTCGACGCGACCGTTTCAGTTGGTCACCGGGCGGGTGTGGCGAGGTACAGCGTTTGGTGGTGCCCGTGGTCGTACCGATGTCCCGAAAATTGTGGATTGGTATATGGATGGCAAAATTGATATCGATTCGCTTATCACTCACAAGATGTCTCTGGACGACATTAACAAGGCGTTCGACCTGATGCATGCAGGCACAAGTATTCGCTCAGTAGTTGAGTACTAGTTCCGTGCAGCTTCCTGAAAATTTGACTGAAGTCAGTGCCAATCAATGTTTTGGTGGCGTGCAAAAGCGCTTTCGACACACTTCCACGTCGCTCGATTGCGAAATGCATTTTTCGGTGTACCTGCCTGTGCAAGCTAACGAAGGTAAGGTACCGGTGATTTACTGGTTGTCCGGGCTAACCTGCACCGATGAAAACTTTGTGCACAAAGCCGGCGCGCAGCAGTATGCCGCCAAACACGGTGTTGCGATTGTCGCTCCCGACACGAGTCCGCGAGGTGAACACGTGCCGGACGACGCCGACGCCGCCTGGGATTTTGGTAAGGGGGCCGGGTTTTACGTCAATGCCACGCAAAAACCGTGGAACCATCACTATCAAATGTACGATTACGTCAGCCGGGAGTTACCTGAACTCATTAACGAACATTTTCCGGTGGACCGCGACCGGTGTTCCATCATGGGACATTCCATGGGAGGCCACGGCGCGTTGGTGATTGCGCTTCGCAACACGGACAACTACGTCTCCGTGTCGGCCTTTGCGCCAATTGTGGCCCCAAGCCAGGTTCCCTGGGGACAAAAAGCACTCGGTTCATACTTGGGTGAAAATCGACAGGACTGGGTTGAATATGACGCTTGCGAGCTTGTGGCACGTGCTGAATTTCCGCTACCCATGCTCGTCGACCAGGGCGAAACTGACGGTTTCCTCAAAGAACAGCTCAAGCCGGAGTTATTGGAAGCGGCGTGCGAAGCTGCTGAATATCCGCTCACGCTAAGGCGCCGGGACGGGTATGATCACAGTTACTATTACATAGCTTCGTTCATCGAAGAACACATCGAATTTCATATGGAACATCTGAACGCGGTTAAATTGCCTTGAAAGCGATTAATCTTCGCTATACCCACGGCGGTTTCAGTCCGCGTAGCCTCATGCATCTCATTTACTAATGGTTAAGGAATCAATGTGAAACTTGCGAGTATTAAAAATTCAACGCGCGACGGACAGCTTGTTGTGGTTAGTCGCGATCTGGCTCGAATGACAGCGGCGACAGACGTGGCGCCTACGCTACAGGCGGCGCTCGACAAATGGGCCGAGTGTGCCCCCAAGCTCGAAGCGCTCTTCACCAGGTTGCAAAACGACGAGGTTGATTCGTCAGCGTTTAATCCGGCTGACGCTCATTCGCCACTGCCGCGCGCCTATCACTGGGTGGACGGTAGCGCCTACGTCAACCACGTTGAACTTGTGCGTAAAGCCCGCGGAGCAGAAATGCCCGAGAGTTTTTGGCACGACCCTCTGGTCTATCAGGGTGGTTCCGACGATTTCATTGGACCTCACGACGATATCGTTGTGCCAAGCACCGTGTTTGGCATCGACATGGAAGCGGAAACGGCCATCATCACCGACGACGTGCCTATGGCCACCAAAGCAGGAAATGCGGCCGGGCATGTAAAGCTTCTAATGATTGTGAACGATGTTTCTTTGCGTGGTTTGATTCCAGGCGAGCTGTCTAAAGGGTTTGGTTTTTATCAATCGAAACCTTCGACTGCGTTTTCTCCTGTAGCCATTACGCCCGACGAATTAGGCGACCACTACAAAGATGGGGCTCTTGACCTGTCGCTTACAACGCACTTGAACGGCGACCTGTTTGGCCAGCCGAAATGCGGTGTGGATATGACATTTAATTTCTTGCAGCTCATCGAACACGTTACACGCACGCGACGTCTGGGCGCTGGCGCAATTATCGGTTCCGGCACCATCTCCAATTACGACCGTTCGTTGGGTTCAAGTTGTATTGCCGAAAAACGCATGCTCGAAACCATTGAGCACGGCGGACCAAAAACTCCGTTCATGCAATTCGGTGACCGTGTTCGTATCGAAATGCTGGATGACAATGGAAGTAGCGTATTTGGCGCTATTGACCAAACCGTGCGCCAACTGGAGAGTTAGTTGTGAGCACTTCACGCAGTTACATGAGCGGGTTTGGTAACCACCACAGTACAGAAGCTATTAAAGGGGTGCTTCCAGAAGGGCAGAACTCACCCCAGAAAGTTGCTCGTGGTTTATACGCTGAAAAATTTAGCAGTACTGCGTTCACCGCACCTCGCGAGAAAAATGCGCGTTCCTGGTTCTACCGCATTCGCCCCTCGGTGGTACAAGGGACGTTTGTGCCGTTGGACAACACGGCTTGGCTGAGCGGACCTGCATCAGGACCTGCCACGCCGAACCAGTTGCGCTGGGACCCGTTACCCGTACCCGACAAGCCTACCGATTTTCTTGATGGAATCACCACCATTGCAGTAAACGGCGACGTGCGTGCCCAGGTTGGTATCGGCATTCACCTGTACGCCGCCAACAAAAGCATGCAAGAAAAGTACTGTTACAACGCTGACGGTGAACTGTTAATAGTCCCTCAGCTTGGAAGCCTGACGATATACACCGAATGTGGTGTCCTGCACACCGGGCCTGGCGAGATTTGCGTCATACCTCGCGGTCTGAAGTTTCGTATTGAGCTTTCAAGTGACGAGGCTCGCGGCTACTTGCTTGAGAATTACGGCGAAATTTTACACTTGCCGGAGCGTGGTCCGATTGGGTCTGACGGTCTTGCGAACGAGCGCGACTTTCTCTATCCACACGCCTGTTTCGAAGATGTTGAAGGCGAGTTTGAACTCGTCGCCAAGCTTGGCGGGCATTTGTTTAGCGCGCCGATTTCGCACTCGCCACTAGACGTTGTGGCATGGCACGGAAATAGTGCGCCTTACAAGTACGATTTACGCCTTTTCAATACCATTGGATCTATCAGCTACGATCACCCCGACCCCTCAATTTTTACCGTGTTGACATCACACAGCGCCGACGCGGGTGTTGCTAACGTCGACTTTGTAGTGTTTCCACCACGATGGTTAGTGATGGAAAACACCTTTCGTCCACCGTGGTATCACCGCAACGTCATGTCTGAATATATGGGTCTGATTTACGGCGATTACGACGCGAAAACGGGTGGTGGCTTCGTGCCGGGTGGGTCCAGTTTGCACAACTGTATGTCACCGCACGGTCCAGATGCAGACGCCTTTGAAAAAGCCAGCGCTGCACCGCTTACACCGTCCAAACTCGACGATACTATGGCGTTTATGTTCGAGTCTCGTTACCTGATTGAACCTACTGAATTTGCGCTGTCTACGCCTGCTTTGCAGAGTGATTACACCGATTGCTGGGCCGGTCTGAATAAACAGTTTCAAAAAATTTAGGGAAATCACATGAGGCGGCAACGAAGCTTGTCGGTTGGGTTAAACAAGGCAAGTTTGTTTATGTGGAGGATGTTCAGGAAGGACTTGAGCATGCGCCGGAGACCTTCCAGAGAATATTTATTGGCAAGAACCGTGGTAAACAATTGTTGAAAGTGAGCTAGCCATTTAGGCTCCCACAGTTCTGTACCTAATCCAGCGGAATAGTCACAGCCCCTTCAGAAGCCGAACTTACGGCCACAGCGTACTTGGCCAGCAGTCCGGTGTTCTTGCGCGTAGGTGCTTGCCACGCATTGCGTCGCTTGCCCATTTCTTCATCGGTGATGTCCAGCGTGATTTCACGACCTTCGGCGTCGATGGTGAGCGTGTCGCCGTCTTTGATGAGCGCAATGGGGCCGCCATTGGCCGCTTCCGGAGTGACGTGACCCACAACAAAACCGTGGCTGCCGCCAGAGAACCGGCCGTCGGTTATCAGCGCGACTTTATCACCCAGCCCACGACCCATGATGGCGCTAGTAGGGCTTAACATTTCGCGCATTCCAGGACCTCCCCGCGGTCCTTCGTAGCGAATCACAATAACTTCGCCACCAGTAATTTCGCCACGCAGAATCGACTGCAGTGCCAGTTCTTCAGAGTCGTAACACCGCGCTGACCCTGTAAACTGAGTGCCTTCTTTGCCAGTGATTTTGGCCACGGCGCCTTCGGGGCACACGTTACCTTTGAGTATCACAAGATGACTGTCACTTTTTACAGGACGATCGAGAGGTCGAATGATTTCCTGATCGGCCGGGTAGGCCGGGGCGTCGGCCAGGTCTTCGGCCAACGTGTTACCGGTTACCGTCAGGCAGTTGCCGTGAAGCAAGCCTGCGTCGAGCAGTGTTTTCATTAGCGGACGAATTCCGCCTATGGCAACAAGGTCCGACATTGCAAAGCGGCCGCTTGGGCGCAGGTCGGCGAGCATCGGTACGCGTTTACCTACACGCACAAAATCGTCGAGCGTAAAATCGATGTTGGCTTCGCGCGCAATAGCGAGCAGGTGAAGTACAGCGTTAGTCGATCCGCCAAGCGCTATGGTAATGGTGAGGGCATTCTCAAGCGCATCTTTAGTCACAATGTCAAGCGGTTTGATGTCGAGTTTGACCAGTTCCACAACCATTTCACCGGCACGACGGCTGTCGCTTCTTTTGTCGTCGGAGATCGCGTTTTGCGCAGAGCTGTTCGGCAAGCTCAGGCCCATGGCTTCGATGGCAGACGCCATTGTATTGGCGGTGTACATGCCGCCACAGGAGCCGGGTCCCGGAATGGCCGTGCGTTCGATTTCGAGTACTTCTTCATCGGTAATGTTACCCGCGGCGCGCGCACCGACCGCTTCAAACACGGAAACGATGTCGCGACCCTTTGGTCCAGGAAGAATTGTGCCTCCATACACAAAGATGGCGGGTCGGTTAAGCCTCATCATGGCCATGACACACGCCGGCATGTTTTTGTCACAACCTCCAATGGCCACAAATCCGTCAAAACCCTCTGCGCCCACCACAGTCTCGATACTGTCGGCAATGACTTCTCGCGACACGAGCGAATAGCGCATGCCCAGGGTGCCCATCGAAATTCCATCGGAGACGGTAATGGTATTAAATTCAACTGCTTTCCCGCCGGCCAACTGCTTTCCCGCCGGCCGCGTTAGCGCCTTCGGACGCGTGCCTGGCCAGCTCGTTAATATGCATGTTGCAGGGAGTGACCATGCTCCAGGTGGAGGCAATGCCAATTTGGCTGCGGCCAAAGTCTTCTTCGGTAAAACCTACAGCGCGAAGCATCGCTCGGCTGGGGGCTTGTTCGAGGCCGTCGACGATTTGACTGGAGTACGGGCGATTGGTCGTGTCTTTGGTGCTCATGGCTTTATAAATCCAGCGATCCAGGAAGCCAACATCATGCCAGATTAGAGACGATTCGTAGTACAATTTCATCTATTACTAATTTGCGCTCTTCGCCAGAGGCTTTACATGTCGAACCAATCTGCCACACCCGTTTCCAGATACGCATCACACCCCTCCGGGGCTCCCAAGGACAGCGACCGAAGTAGTTTCGCGCGTCGTCACATCGGTCCGGCCTCCGATCAGGTCGAACACATGCTTAAGACCCTGGGCTACGCTGATATAGAAGCGTTTACTCACGCGCTGGTGCCTGACACCATTCGCGACGACAATTTGAGCGCACTGCCTGAAGCACGCAGCGAAGAGCAGGCCTTGGCCGATTTGCAGGAAATCGCCAAGCGCAACGAAGTTTTCCGTTCGTACATAGGCCAGGGTTACTACGGCACTTACACACCGGCGGTCATTCAGCGCAATATTCTGGAAAACCCCGCGTGGTACACCGCTTACACACCCTATCAGCCTGAAATTTCTCAAGGTCGACTGGAAGCATTGTTAAATTTCCAAACCATGGTGTGTGAGCTAAGCGGCATGGACATTGCCAACGCCTCGATGCTCGACGAAGCCACAGCAAGTGCCGAAGCTATGGGTCTGAGCTGTCGAATGTCGCGGGCCAAGAGTAAAGATTATTTTGTCGACGCGAACTGCATGCCACAAACGCTCGATGTCATTTCAACCCGCGCCGAGGCTGCCGGTATTCGCGTGGTTGTCGGTTCTCTTGACGACCTTAAAGCCGGAGAGTTTTTTGGTGCGTTACTGGCAAGCCCGGGCGCTAATGGTGAACTCAAAGATCTGACAGACAGTATCGAGCACGTGCACAGCCACAACGGGCTGGTGACCGTAACCACCGATTTACTCGCGCTTGTACTCATGCGTACGCCTGGCAGTCTCGGTGCCGACGTGGTTGTTGTCAGCACCCAGCGTTTTGGTGTTCCTCTTGGTTTTGGCGGGCCGCATGCTGCGTTCATAGCCACGCGCGACAAACTTCGTCGCTCGTTGCCGGGTCGCATTGTGGGCGTGAGTATCGACACACACGGCGACATGGCCTACCGACTGGCGATGCAAACGCGCGAACAACATATTCGACGCGAAAAAGCGACCTCTAACATCTGCACTGCACAAGTGCTGCTTGCGGTGATGGCCGGCATGTACGCGGTGTACCACGGTCCGGGCGGTTTGAAACGCATTGCGGGTCGAGTGCTTGCCCTCACCAATGAATTGGCCGGCAAGCTCAAGAGCGAAGGTTTAACGCCGGTTAACAGGAGTTGGTTTGATACGTTGACCTATTGTACCGGGGAGCACACCGCTGCCATTCACGAACGCGCTAAAGATCGCCGCATAAATCTTCGAAAAATCGATTCAGAACACATTGGCCTATCGCTCGATCAAACCTGTGACGTTGCCGATATTGATACACTTTTCGCTGTAATTACAGGCATTGATGAGGTGATAGAAGCAGAGCCGCTGGAAGGTATGTCGGAAGCTTTATACCGCGACGACGAGCCACTGAAACACCCCGTGTTTTATAAGTACCGCTCTGAAACCGACATGTTGCGCTACCTGCGACTGTTGGCCGACAAAGACATTGCGCTTGACCGTTCAATGATTCCGCTTGGTTCGTGCACCATGAAACTCAATGCCTCGGCGGAAATGATACCGGTTTCGTGGCCAGAGTTTTCGGTTATGCATCCGTTTGCACCTTCTGATCAATCGAAGGGCTATGTGGAAATGATTGATCAACTTGAACAGTGGTTATGCACTATTACAGGCTACGCCGCCGTGTCGCTACAACCCAACGCGGGTTCACAAGGCGAATTTGCCGGGTTACTTGCCATTCGCGCCTACCATCGTAGTCGCGATGAAGGGCATCGCAACGTCTGTCTGATTCCTGCATCGGCGCACGGCACCAACCCGGCGTCCGCACACATGTGTGGCATGAAAGTGGTTTTGGTCAGTTGCACCGATGACGGCTACATTGACCTGGCCGACTTGAACGCCAAAGCGGAGAATAATGCCGATAACCTGGCCGCTATGATGATTACGTATCCCTCTACGTACGGTATTTTTGAAGAGACCGTGAATGAAGTGTGTCAGGTTGTTCACGACCACGGTGGGCAAGTGTATGTAGACGGCGCCAACCTCAATGCCATGGTCGGACTAGCCAAGCCAGGTCGGTTTGGCGGAGACGTTTCGCATTTGAATTTACACAAAACCTTCTGCATTCCTCACGGAGGTGGTGGTCCGGGCGTTGGGCCGGTTGCGGTAGCCGCTCATTTGGCACCGTTTCTGCCTAATCACGGTCATTCCGATGACGACACAGTAGAAACAACCGGTACGCGCGCCGTGTCAGCGGCGCCTTGGGGCAGCGCCAGCATTCTTCCCATTTCGTGGATGTATATCCGAATGATGGGGGGTGACGAGCTCAGAGCGGCTAGCCAACTGGCTACCGTGGCGGCAAATTACATTGCTCATCGACTGAAAGATCACTACAAGCTGCATTTCACCGACAAGCAGGGCCTTGTTGCACACGAGTGCATTATCGATCTGCGTGCTCTTGAGAAAGAGACGGGAGTGTCTTCTGAGGATATCGCCAAGCGTCTTATCGACTTTGGATTCCACGCTCCAACCATGTCATTTCCAGTAGCGGGCACGCTTATGATTGAGCCGACGGAGAGTGAATCGCTAGACGAACTCGATCGATTCATCGACGCCATGATTTGCATTCGAGGTGAGATTCGTCGTGTCGAGGCACACGAGTGGCCCGCGGATAACAATCCGCTGGTCAACGCGCCGCATACCGCGGCAGTGGCCTGTGGCGACGACTGGGATCACCCGTATACCCGTAGCGAAGCCGTCTATCCGGTGGCCACGCTGAGACACACCAAATATTGGGCGCCTGTGGGCCGTGTGGACAATGTTTACGGTGACCGTAACCTGATGTGCTCTTGTCCGCCGTTGTCGGCTTACGCGGACGAGTAGGGCTTTAGAAGTCTGTTTAGCCGCAGTAGTCACTGTGAGCGATGTCGAAAAGCCACCGGAACCGGGCACGCCTTAAATTTGCTGTTGCCCAACGTCGCGTCCGCAGAATTTACCCGAGGGGCTGATCAGCTAACAAAGTACCGGGTTCCGCAGGCGCGGATTTTTTCCGAGTCAGGTTCTGCCTGGAGTTGTTCGGATTATGAATTGCCAGCTTTTGCGGAATATCCGAACTGAGCCGTTAGCTTGTCAGCGAGTGAACCAGTTTGTCGGCACTGCCAAAGCCCTCAAGCTCCGGCCACAGTTTAGACAGTGAATCCAGCACCGACTGCAGGGTTGCGTACGGTAAGTCCAGCTGCGTGTTCCAACTCGTATCTTTAAGCCACGTGGCCGCCGCCTCAGTGGTAATGCCGTACGCATTGGCTATGAGTACGGCGGCGTCCTCGTTGTGTTTAAGACCGGCGGACAGGACGTTAATATTCTGCACAAGTTCGAGCACACTTTGCTCTTTTTCAGCCAGACATTTTTCTGACGCGCACACGACAAACGACGGCCAGGGACTGTGGAAGATTCCAACCCGCCTGAACTCACCTGCTTCGACGTACGGATGTGTCATGGTCTTTTCCCAAAAAAACACATCGGCATCTCCAGCCGGCAGCGCCTTGCGCGCGCCGACTAATGTATCAATCTGAACATACTTGAGATGGTCGGTAGGCCAGGAAACACTTGCGGCGTGTACCGCGGCCATTATGTGAGATCCGGACCCTTTGCGACTGATGGCGTAGCGCTTGCCCTCGGCGTCGCCCAGGTCGTGTATGTCGCCGTTAGCCGCAACGTGTATACCCCACTCCAGTGGTGTATCGACGTACACCTTCACAATGCGGTGAGTGCCGCCGCGCGCGATGTCCAACAC
>QIGP01000072.1 GCA_003228965.1 Gammaproteobacteria bacterium | reverse complement strand
AACGAATGCTGCCGGGTGTTGATATATTGAGACTGCGTTCAACACGAACAATGTGGGCCTCAGACGGTACGTCGTTAGCATCAAGAGCAAACACCATCCAGTATCCTGGAATAACCAGGTTCGGGTTAGCGTCCGGAGTCAGAGTAAAAGCGCCGTTACCGTTGTTTTGTACATCTAGCCAAAGAAAACGCGAATCGGTGTTGACCGCATGCGTAGTCGCCCCCATTCGCAACATGGAAAAGCGAGTGGCCTGACCAGATGCTTGAATGGTGAAAGCCTCACCGGCTCGAATAATGCCAGGCGCTGTATTAATTGTCGGGCGTGTAGCTAACGTGCCGTCGTCGTTATACAAGTACGCCGGACTAAATACCTGCCCGTTTTGATGTGACGCCCCGTCCAGAAACTCGTTGCCCGAGCCGTAACCGCCGCCTGCGGAGAGTACGCGACCGTCGACCAGCAGCACGCCAGTAGAGTGGTAGTTACGAGGCACATCGCCACGCGCCATAAGCCGCCAACTACCTGTGGTCGAATTCCAAATTTCTGCTTGAAAAACCGAGCCGCGGTTGTTGAAGCCACCACTGTAGGTTGAGCCACCCAACGCAATCACTTCACCGTTAGGTAACGGAACCAGATTGTGAAACGCACGAGCAATTTGCATCTCATCAGTTTGACGTACTAACGGTACTGGACCATTCAAATCAATGGTGTATGCGCGTCGGTTGCTACCTCCTGACCGGGCACCCTGATTGCGTCCTGTCATCAGGACTTTACCGGCGTTGTATTGCACAGCAACGCCCGTGGGCTGATCCACATCAACGTCTGCGTTTGCAGGCGTAACGGAGCCTACGCCTGACGTATCAATGTAGTGATTTTCAGCGGCGCTCCAATAGTGAAAAAGCTTTCCGTTTGGCGCTACAGTGAGAATAGGCCACCAGCGGTTTTGTCCGGTTGTGCCATCGAAGCCCTGGCGCATTTCTACGTAGTCGACGCCGTTGAGTACCTGCCAGCCGCTTGAGGCCGACCACTTTTCAGGGTTACGAAAATTTGTAGCTGTACCCATAGAAGTTATAATTTCACCATTAGGTAGAGCATTGGTCACTGGATACCAGCGACCGCCGGTTGCCATGTTTTCGACTTGTGTCCACTGGTTATCGCGATAGTCGAACAAGCTGGTCCAGGGACTGTTTGTTTGATTGCGCCCGCCGTTTACAAACACTTTGCCGTCTTCGGCCATAGCCAGATGTGCGCAGAACATGTTGTGCCCTTGCTGAAACAGGTCGTCAAACTCATTGGTCTGCGGATCCCACACTGAACTAAAGCTCTGCTCGGTGTTTGGCCAGGTAGTACGTTCAGAACCTGACCAGGACAATATTCGACCGTCGGGCAGAGTGGCCATCGATACCGGCACTTGTGGCCACGGAATAACTTCGCCCCACTCACCTACAGACGCTCGCGACGCAGCGCGGTTACGAGCCATGTAGCGCTCGACATCGGACGCTATGAGCCGGTAGTTAAACATCGTTATATCATCAAAGGCGGCCTGAGCTGGCGTGAGCCAGGGTGACTTGCCGATGTAAAGTGGACCGTTGTTATATACAGGCTGCGCGCCATTGAACGCTAACGTAGAATCTTGTGAGCCGTTGATAAACAAGCGCAGCAGGTCACCGTCTTTAGCCAAGGTAACGTGCGTCCAGACACCAACTTGAAGTTCTACTGAGGAATCGTTCGTTGCGGTGACGTTGCTATCGAGCGTAATCGAGTAATGCAATTTGTTGTTATCAGGCCGGCGGAATATGCCAATATTTCGGTCATTTTCGGCTGTTCCCTTGTGAACGAGCGTTTCATAGTTCCCGGAAGGCGAAGAATCCAGCCGCAGCCAAAATGCCATACCCCAGTCGTTCGTACCCGGCTTGCTGATGATAGAGTTTGCAACGCGTACACCATCGTCAGAGCTGTTAATAATCAGCGCTTGTCCGTCTTGCTGACCGTCATTTGTGTACACAGGTGTTCCGACCGCTACGCCCTGCTCTTCAATATTGTCATCCGAGAATTTGTTCTTGTACAAACTGCGAATTTCAAGCTGGCTCAAGGTGCGTTGATATACAGCCACTTTGGCAAATTCGCCAAGTGCAGGTGCATTGTATGGCGAATCTCCAATGTACATGGCACCGTCGTTAATGAGCGGCGTACCTGCCAAGGTGTCGGACGAATCAAGGCGTCCGTTAATATACAAAGCCAGGTTATTGCCTTTGCGGACATAAGCCAGGTGATGCCATTCATCAACGACCAGTTCCGCATTCGAATTACCGCCGTCATTAAACCCCTGGTCGGTACTGAGGCGGTAGTGGACTTTATTAGTCGCTGGCTGCAGGTAGAGAGCGAAATTACGCGTCTGGCTGGAGTCGCCTTTAAACAGTATTGAACGCCACGCGCCCGTGTGATCTTCGGTTGGCTTGTACCAAAACGAAATGGCGTAATCGCCGTCAATGGCGGCAATGTCAGCGCTGTGATCAAGTCTGACGGCATCGTCTGCGTCTGCCACTACGAAAGTTGCACCCATTAGCGCGTCGTTCGCGTATTGCGCGTTACCGACCAGCTGCCCACGGCTCTCTAGATTTTCAGCTACCAGGTCGGCAGCATTTACGTTCAGCCCTAACAACCAGGCACTGCATACAAATAGCCCGCAACGAAGGAAACCCTGACTACGTTTTTTCATTTTTGACTCTCTATATTTTAGTTTTACTTTTTATCGGTACTTTAAGTTAACTTGGAAAACGAGGCATAACCACGCAAATCGCTAAGGACCTGAACCTGGCAATTCTGGCGCCCTCGGTTCAACCTCAACCGGATCTAATTATTAATGCAAGTTTCTCGCCAATGTTTAACACTCTAATTTAACTGTCTTTTTTTACTCAGAACAGATGAAAATAGCCACTAGTGTAAAAAACTCCGGCACTTGCAAACCTGGGTAGTTCGCCGGCTTCAGGCTATTTAGCCAAGAAAGAAGACTTCCTGACTCTTAGAACGCCTAGTGACACGAGCAAAAGCCAGATCGCAGATGGCAACGGCACGGGAGTAGCGCCGAGCATCGAATTACCTAGCGGAGCATTAAAATGAAAACCGCCGTCGCCTGCGTCCTCAGCATCGATGCCAAAGAACAGCCTGATTCGCACCAAGTCTGAGGTGTCAGCAAGACTATTCCAGGAACCCAAATCGATAACTTGATCGTTAAAAAAATCCAGCGACTCGGAAGCACCATCGCTGTATCGGTGACAAGCTCATGATCTCTGGCGCTGGCCGCTTGCTCGAGAAATGGTGTTCCAGTCGTATATCCTTGAACCAGATTATCCAGGTGCAGATCTTCTCCAGAAGAAAGAACAAGCTCAGCATTGACCGTCCCTCCCTCTGAAGATTCTGCTAGCACTTCTTCAACGGAAGCGACTCCGTAGGGGCCAGTGCTTCCAGAACTCGCCCCACCCTCTCAGGCACCTAACTGGAGCGCCAGCGTAATATTACCGTCAGCGTAAACACGTACAGGCCCGAAATTTATATCACCTGCGTAACCGTGACTTAAAGCGTCTAAACCACGTCCACCGTCACCGAATTCGACACGCAAGTCGACGAACGCATCACTTGCAGTAACCAACTCTAGCGATCCTGTTATAGAGCCGCCAGTGCCTCCGCTACCTTCGGAACCAGAAGCTCGACCACCATCGCCACCGATCAAGATTCCGTTGACGCTAGAAGTACCACCAACTGAATTGCTGTTCAAATAAGTTTCGGATAGATATTCTTATGGTTCCTGCAACTATTGGAGCATCGATTCGGCGACCTTGCAATTCAGGTCCCGCGTAAATAGCACGGATTGACAGCAACTATTTGAGTAGCAAAGAGTTTTCAACGTCCCTCAAGAAGAGCCAGAAGCCAAAGACCCTGTGGTAGACGGACTGGCCGACTACCGCTGAAATCGAAAATGGGGTTCGTATGAGAGCCTTGCTATTCTTTGGCTTTCTTCTTCGGATTTTTCGGCTTCTTAGGCTTCTTGGTCATAGCTCTGAGTGACGCCAGAATACGAACCTCTCCCGTCTCAAGCAGCTTGCCAAACTCCTTCTGACACACTGTCCAAACTGCGCCTATCAAAGCCCCGTAAGCAATAAAAAGCAGAGCCGCTAAAGTCAGTTGATCGAACAGGCTAGCCAGCCACGATGGAAACGTAATCCCGAAAATATTCTCAATGATGCCGGCAAGAATGGGCCCAACGAATCCAATGTCAACGACCACGAGTACGGTTACCCACACCATTATTTTAAAAATAAAAAGCTGAACAGCCAGATCCACCAGTGCTTTGGACCAGTCTTTGCTAAAACACAGCGCAGCAACCGCGATGGTTAGTGCCGCAACGACGCCCAAGGCATTCATACAAGCCAGGAGAATGGCGCCAAAGCCCGCCCAAACCGGCGCGCTACCAATCAGGTCTAGCGACCCATCGAAGAACTGCCTTATAAAAGCAATAACGGCGATAAGCACGGCCGCCGGTATCAGCGAGGCAGCAAGCCACGGAAAGTCTGCTTCCTTCGCGTGGCTCGAGTCGAACAGGTAGCGCCGAAATATCACCGCATAGGCCATACCGATAACAACTGCCGACCAGTTGACGTATTCGTTGATGATGTAGTTATCGACAAGCACGGCCGGGAACAACCACGTTATCAATTCACCAATTAGTATGCCTGCAACAATTAGCCCCAGTATTCGGTATCTTGGATTGGCACCGAATACTTCATCGAGATTATCGTCGTTAGCGTCGTCGTTAAACGCCTGGCGCACAGCCGGAAGCATGTCACTCAAACCCGAATGGGCAATACCGAAAAGGTGTTTTAGATTGTACAAATGCTGCCCTGCCCATTCAAAATGACGAGACTACTTTATATCAAGTAACCCACTCGTTATAGCTCGATAGACACTTCGTTTTTAGTAAAGCGCGGACCTAAGCACTAGGGAAGTCTTTCGAGCAACCAAACTACGCGTCTCTCGCTTCCAAAATGGCCTCAATAAGATCTTCGGGAACGGCATTACCCAACCGCTCTTCGGGCTCAGAAAGTTCGATTTTCGCAACTTCCAAGACTCGTTGATACGCGGCCAGATACTCGCGACATTCGCGACACACGCGTAGTCCTCTTTGTCTCGCAGCTGCACAACGATGCGGTATGAAGGTGGTAGTTGGCCAATTCCTGCTTTTACCTGTTCGCGTAAATCAGATCGCTCTATCACCTCTTGCAGCGTAGACAGCTCCGCCCACGGTGTTTCAATACGGCAATCTAACTGATCAAATTGTGGCAACAACTCGTCGATTGACTCTTCCGAAAGCTGCTTGGTTTTTCGCAGTACCATGAGCAGTGTAACCGATTTAGTTCAACGCGCATCTAACCTTCAACGAAACGCAGAATTTGCGAAATTTACGAGCATGGCGGCATCTCACATGCGAAAACCGGACTCATTGGAGGTAACGGCTTCGAGTCGTTTTGTAGCTCAAATGCCTGATTGCGACGAAAATATGGGGGAATTAAATGTCAAAATCAACCATCACTGTCACAGGCCTTGTTGCTCTATTGGGCGCCATACTTACCGGAAGCGGTGAGTTCATGCTCCACTTCGACCCTCTGGCTCGCTTTGCCGACAACCAGTTTTTCCTCGGAGACATTAAAAGCCGTATCACCGACTCAGAAACACTGCACGGCCTCAACGATCAGGGCATGGAGGTTTGCATACAAAGCGAACTGGACGCGGTCAGGCTGGGTGCCAATACTTTTGATGAGAGGGCCATTGGGTTGGTCCTGCGCTCGGTGCAGGGCAACCTCAGAGCGTGCCGAAATCTGTGTTATGGCAGCATGGTTGAAGCGTGCCGGGAGAACAAGAAGATCGTCAGCCTGACACACGTCAACAACGTGCTGGTGCAGCCACATTGGCGCTCACATGAAGCGCTGATTAAACAGCAAGCCGACTGACGCCGCTGCGCGGCGTCAGTATACCCCGAAAACCCACCTCACACCCTGCGCATCTATCACGATGTGCAGGGCTTTTGCCGTGGGCGTCACACAGGGACGTCAACACGCTGCACGTAAAAAAGTACGATGGCAGTTTGGGGAACATTATGACTCAACCTGGGACAGCGTACGATTTTAAAGTGGTAAAGAGATTAATGGTTATGACGGGAGCGCGGGAATACAGCTTATTTATTGCGCAATCATATGACCGGCAGTTTGGGGAAAAGTACGATCATAATTTAGCGCGCTACAACTGTGTTGCCAGCATTGCTCGAAAAAGGATCAGTTTGTGTCGCATGGTTTCGTTTACAAGAAACAATTTCAAGGTAAAACGCGTCCTGTCGGTAAGCGGCTGTTTTGCTCTAATCGGTACGGTCGCTCCGGGTGCGGGCGAACCGTCAGGCTGTATCTGGGCGATAGCCTGCGAGTTGATGCCAAAGAACACAACTCAAGTAAACGCGTAATCAAGAAAACCTGAGTTGAACAAAGGAGAAGAC
>QIGP01000163.1 GCA_003228965.1 Gammaproteobacteria bacterium | reverse complement strand
AAGTTGCCGGGCTCGTGGCGGGTAATTTACAGGCTATTGAGGCTCCTGGACAGTCACTCGCGACGACTCAGCTTCCTCTGGCATCAACTGACTCTGGTTCTGGAGAGGCACAGCATCTGTCTTCTGCAGTCCTGCAAAAAAAGCAGTTGTTGGTTAATGTATCGTTTCTCTCCAAGAAGGAAGCCTCGCTGCAACAAGGTCTTACGGTAGGAACGTTACCTGTTCCCTCATTGCCGGCCCTACCTCTGGAGCCAAGCGGTCTAAGCGGAAGCCAGTTACCGCCGGGCGGCAACGGTTTGCCGGATTCGGCCAGACAAGGGTATTTGATGCATCGCAATATGACCGATATAGCCGGTCAAGCGCCAGGGTCCCCATTTTGGTCTGTTGGCGTCGCCGACGAGGGTTTGCCCGCGTTATCACTTCAGCGGGAACTGCCAACTCCCGTATTGGCACCCGCTCACTTTGACCGAATGCCGGTGCCGGAATTCGCAACCCCCTTGGCGAAAATGCCGGGTTCTCAAGGTGGTGGCCCGAATCTGCTATCGACAGGCCCAGTCAATGTCGATGTTTCGGCGATATTGTCAGAGGGTGAAACTAGCCAGGTAGAACTGACCCGTTCAACCACCAAGGTTTCGCCGCTGGATAGGTCTTCTGCAGTGCAGCAAGCAGTGACCACTTTGATGTTGCCAAGACCTGCCGGGGCTCCGGGATGGGACCAGGGTCTGGGGCAGCGTATTCTCTGGATGGTAGAAAATGGGCTAAACCAGGCGAAACTTCGTCTGGACCCGCCAAATCTGGGTAGCGTCATTATTCGAATTTCAATGCACGACGATCAAGCGCAGCTGCAGTTTCAAGCAGCCAATCCAGCCGCACGAGAGGCCCTTGAGTCGGCCTTGCCCAAACTTCGCGAAATGTTTAATCAGGAAGGTCTTGAACTTGGCGATGCTGATGTTTCAGATCAACAGTCTACATCGGACGGTGAGGGCGACCGGGAGTCTGGCAAGCTTCGTGCAAGGCTCGACGCCGATTTCCAGGCGGATACCGGGACTGCTCCCGCTGACTCGAGTCCCGTTGAACCTGGAAATGTATCTTTGTCAGGTGGTGTCGGTAGCAACGTGCTCATTGACGAATTTGTCTGAGACAACCCCGTATTCGATAAATTTGTAAAGCCCTGGCGGATCTTGCCGCCAGGGATGCTTAGTGGGCACCTCTAAATCATTAGGCATTAGAGGTGCCCTGGCGACTTCGTATTTCTTGTGAATCTCGTGCCGTCGAGTTACTGACGCTTCAGGACTCCACGCAAACTCTGTCAATAAGCTGACGTTTAGAGGCTTGGGTAGAATCATCGGCTAAACCATATCTAACTGATAAATCTAGAGAAAAATACGTACTGTTTAAGTGGCACGGTGTTTGCATTGAACCGAATATCGTTAACTTACGGAATTCGCAGAAATGGCAGATGATGAAACTAAAGACGGTGGCGAAGAGCAAAAACCGTCAATGATCAAGAAGCTGATGATGCCGCTGGTGTTGTCTCTTGTAACGGCCGGTATTGCCATCGGCGCACTCAATTTCTTTGGCGTAATTTCCATTGGCGGAAAAGCTGAAATGGCCGAGGGCATGGAAGGAGAAGAGGGCGCTGACGGTGAGGAGGCGGTGGCGAGCGGTAAGGCAGGGATGCCTGCTTTTTTCTTCAAGCTATATCCCGACATGTTGGTGGCCCTGACCAATAACGGAAAATCGCGCTACCTCAAGCTAACTATAGAAGTGATGTCACGCGAGGAAACGGTAGTCGAAGGCGTGGAACAATATCACCCGATCATTAGAAACAATCTCTTAAAGCTTTTTCAGGAAGTAGACTTCGATCTCGTTTCAAGTCCGCAAGGAGTGGAAGCTCTCCAGGAAATTGCAGCTGAAGAAATTGAACGTGTACTTAAACAGTACCACGGGCCAAATGCAATTGAAGGCGTTTACTTTACATCGTTCGTAGTTCAGTAAAGATGAGCGAAAACGAAGTCTTGTCAAAAGACGAAGTAGGCGCCCTGTTGACGGGTGTAGCCGACGGAGTTGTTGCCACCAATGGCGGTGTTAAGGCCAAAGGTGAAGTTACTGCATTCGAATATAAATCGAGCAGCAATGTGTCCAGTTACTGCCCGGCATCGTTGGTAAATATTTACACTCGAACCTCCCGCCATTTGCAGTCAAGTCTTTTCGAATTGTTGCGCAGGGACGTTGTCGTCGAATTAGAAAGTATTCGTCGTCACCGTTACGACGAATATTTCGCCACGCTGGAAAAGCCCATATGCATTCATACGGTCACAGCGAAAGAGCTGCCTGGCACGGCGCTGTTTGTCATCGATGCCGCACTCATATACGACTTTGTCGATAACTACTTTGGTGGAGCAGGAGAGCCTGCAATGTCGTCCGAGGACAACGATATCGAGCGAGAGATTACCCCTTCGGAGATTGTAATGTCTCGAAAATTGTTGGATTTGATGCTCAAAAAACTTTCAGAATCATGGACTGCCGTTACAGAAATTACGTTTGACTATAAAGGGTTTGAAACTGACCCGACCATGGTAACGGTAGCTGCGGCTTCCGAAGCCATGCTGATTGTAAAACTTGGCATCAACATGACCGGATCGGTCAATGATTGTCACATCGCAATGCCCTTGAGCATGTTGGAACCGGTGCGTGCCAAGCTCGAGGCCAGTGGCCAGGGAGGCCTTTCGGAACGTGAACGTTTTCAACGAATGATGCGACAGTCTCTAAGAAAAGTACCGGTAACATTGCACGGTAATCTGTGCGAAATCCCCTTGACCTTACGCCAGCTGTTGAGCTTGTCCCCTGGAGATATTTTGCCAGTCGACTTGCCGTCCAGTATCGAACTTCAGGTTGACAAGACTCCGGTACTTTTCGGGCGCTTTGGTAAGTCACGCGGCATGGACGCTGTGTGCATTGCCGGACGGGCCGTTCCAGAACAGCAGGATTTACATTCTAACGAGGCACTGAAATGAGTACGGAAACAGAAGAGCAAACCAATACTGAGTCGACTAACGCTGCACCTGAAGCGATAGCACCGGCTGCGGTAGCGCCCGCTCAATTTGACGAACTGTCAGACAGCGGTGCAGCCCCGTCAAACGACGAAGTGGACTTGTCCGTCATTCTGGACGTTCCAGTGACTCTGGCTCTTGAAGTGGGGCGCACAAAAATGACTATTCGTGATTTGTTACGCCTCAATCAAGGTTCTGTCGTGGAACTTGAACGGCCAGCCGAAGAACCGATGGACCTGTTGGTCAACGGCACTCTTGTAGCAACGGCAGAGATTGTCGTAGTCGACGATAACTTTGGTATTCGGTTGATTGATGTAGTTAGTCCAAGCGAACGCATTCGAAATTTGAAAAGCGGGGAAACAGTAAAGTGAAAAGCTGGTGCGACATTGTACTGAAACCGGTTTTTGCGGTGGTCAGTGCTTTCGTTCTGGTCTGCGCCTGTGCGACTCCGCTTGGTTTGAAATCTGCGCAAATGCAAGCGCCACCATTGCCAGACTCGTTTGGGGTTAGCGCCAGTCTTATCGAAGTGACTTTAAATCTTGGACTTGTACTGGTCGCAATTGTCGTACTCGCCTGGTTATTCAAACGTTTTCAAGGCATGGATCAGCCGGCCGCGGGTCAGCTAAAGGTTACCGCATCGTTACCGCTCGGACCGAAAGAGCGAATTATAGTTATCGAGGTTGGCGACGAACAGATATTGGTTGGGGCAAGTAGCGCGGGTATCAGCACACTGCACGTGTTAAATGCTCCCTTAAGAGTGGTTTCGGAGGAACAAGAGTCATTCCGCGACAAACTGGTGCGTTCACTCAAAGGTGCGCAGACATGATGAAACTTCTGTTTGTCATATTGTTACTCGTATCAGGCGCCGACGCATGGGCAGAAGGGCTGCCTACAATTTCGGCAAGCCCGGATGGCAATGGTGGTCAATCTTACACCTTGAGTATTCAAGTTTTATTGCTGATGACCGTGCTAACGGTATTGCCAGCACTAGTGCTCGCGATGACGTCGTTTACACGCATCATAATTGTGCTTTCAATTTTAAGACAGGCTCTCGGTACAGCCCAGACTCCACCGAATCAGGTGTTGATTGGTGTCGCATTGTTTCTAACGTTGTTCATCATGGGTCCTGTGCTGCAGCAAATTAACGATGAGGCCATTCAGCCTTACTCTGCTGGTGAAATCGAATTTGAGGCAGCCGTCGCTGCGGCGAGCACCCCTCTACGGGAGTTCATGCTCTCGCAGACCCGAGAGAGCGATCTTGCTCTGTTGTCCGGTATTGCACGGACTCCTGAAATGGCGTCTCCAGCCGATGTCCCAATGACCTTGCTTATTCCCAGTTTTATCATCAGTGAACTCAAAACAGCTTTTCAAATTGGCTTTTTGATGTTTATTCCATTTCTGATCATCGACCTTGTTGTGTCAAGCGTACTTATGTCGATGGGTATGATGATGTTGTCGCCAATGCTTATATCGCTTCCTTTTAAACTAATGTTGTTTGTGCTGGTTGACGGGTGGGCGCTTGTTGTTGGCACCTTGGCTGCCAGCTTCTTCGCTTAACGCTAATGACTCCTGAAACTGTCATGACCATTGGCCAAAACGCGCTCGCGTTAACGGTCATCATTGCCGCTCCAATGTTGCTGTCGGCACTTGCTGTAGGTTTGTTTGTAGGCATGATTCAGGCGGCAACCCAAATTAATGAAATGACCTTGAGCTTCATCCCAAAACTGTTGGTGTTGGCCACAGCGCTTGCCGTTGGTGGTTCCTGGATGATGAACAAGATGCTCGACTTCACGCGCCAGCTGTACAACGCCATTCCGTCTTTGATCGGATAGCGGGAGCATTTGACGCATGCTCGATATCGTGAACGGACAGTACGTGAAGATAGACAGTATCGATTTGCAGGCGCTGATCGGCGTTTACTTCTGGCCGTTCGTACGCATTCTCGGAATGATCATGGTAGCACCCGTGTTCAGCGCATCTATGGTGCTACCCCGAATTCGTATTCTCTTGTCGATCACCTTGACCCTGATTCTGGTTCCTCTGATTCCACCTTCGCCACCTGTAAATCCTCTTAGTGTCTCCGGCGGACTGATCACAATTCAACAGTTGGTCATAGGTATTGGCATGGGGTTCGCGCTTCAAATGGTATTCGACGCTTTGATTCTGGGTGGGCAAGCTGCAGCCATGAGTATGGGCTTGGGCTTTGCTATAGCGGTCGATCCTACCAGAGGGGTAAACGTGCCCGTGGTCAGTCAATACTTCATGGTATTGGCAACGTTAGCGTTTCTTGCGATTGACGGTCACATCTTGATTATCGATACCTTGGCCAGAAGCTTCGAGCTTTTGCCTGTTAGCGAGTCAGGTCTTCAGCTGCGAGGTATTAATCAACTGGTCTACCTGGGCAGCAGTATTTATGCTGGCGCAGTAAAAATTGCGCTTCCTGCCATGGTTGCCTTGATGATCGTAAACCTAGCGTTTGGTGTCATCAGCCGGGCAGCACCGACGCTTAACCTGTTTGCGGTCGGCTTTCCCATCACCATGGCGTTGGGCTTTGTCATTCTAATGGTTAGTGTTCCGAACATTATCAAGGTGTTCATTAGCCTCATGTATACAGCGTTTGAACACTCAGCAAGAATACTTGTGCCATGAGTGAGAGCAGCGGACAAGAAAAGACAGAACAAGCGACGCAGAAGCGTCTGGCCGACGCGCGTAAAAAAGGTCAGGTACCGAGGTCTCGTGAACTTAGTACTGCGGCCGTAATGCTCGCATCTGCTGGTGGCTTATTCGTATTTGGCGAGGCCATTGCGGCAGACATATTGGAGGCACTTACACGAGGCCTCAGTTTCGACCGCGCCGATATATTCGACCCCAAGGCACCGGTTGCCGTATTTGGCGAAGCAATTGCCAAGGGTTTGGCATCACTTATGCCGTTTTTCGGCGTAGTGATGGTGGCTGCAATTTGCGCGCCGGCTATGACGGGTGGGTGGTCATTCAGTACTCAGGCGATAGCGTTCAAGGCTGAGAAACTAAACCCTTTGAAAGGCCTCAAGCGCGTGTTTAGCGCCAATGGTCTGGTAGAGCTACTCAAAGCGCTCGCCAAATTCAGCGTTGTGGGTGGATTTGCCATGGTGTTCTTAAAGCAGAACGCCAACGAATTTCTGGCGCTGGGCACGGAACCGCTCAAAACCGCATTCTCGCATGCCTCAATCCTTGGTATGAAAGGGCTCCTGATGTTCAGCCTTCCGTTGTTAATTATCGCCGCGGTAGATGTGCCCTTTCAGCTTTGGCAGCACGCGAAACAAATGCGTATGACGCGTCAGGAAGTTCGTGACGAAATGAAAGAAACGGACGGTAATCCCGAAATGAAAGGGCGTATTCGTCAAATGCAGATGGAGCAGGCTAACGCTCGCATGATGGATAAGGTGCCGCTTGCAGATGTGATTGTCACTAACCCTACACACTTTGCGGTGGCGCTTAGTTATAACCCCGACCGCATGGGAGCGCCGAGAGTAGTTGCCAAAGGTGCAGACTTGGTAGCCGCCAGAATCAGAGAATTGGCCAAAGAGAATGGAGTGCCGCTGTTGTCGGCGCCTCCGCTGGCTCGTGCCCTTT
>QIGP01000252.1 GCA_003228965.1 Gammaproteobacteria bacterium | reverse complement strand
ATCCGGGCGTTGGACAGTGATGCTCTCCGTTTTTACGTCAGCTAACTCAATCGAGTTCGAAGTACTGCTGTAGCCCTGCAAAAGAATCATGCTTAAAAGAATAAGCAGTTTTCGTAACATGATAACCATCTCCAAATTGCTAAATAAATTGTAAGGTAAAGGGCTCAAGTCTATTTGTTTCATTTCGTTTAACAATAATATAGATTATTTCAAATTATATAGTCGCATTCTTCGTTGTTAACATTTGTCCGGGTTGTGCAGAGCCTTTGTGCTGTTTATGTTGAACTGAACGCTGTACAATTTTCCATACAAGCGCGCATCGATGTAATGCGCGTAGAGTATTTGAGGTCAGGATTACAAATATGAAAACTATAAAAATATGTTTAACCGCGATGCTAATAGCATTTAGTACCGCAACGTTTGCATCACCTATATCGTTCTTGATTGGCAACCACAGTGATGGTGGGCTCTACGACGGTTCAACAAACCCATACGGCTTGCGTTTGGATGACACAGACCAGACTTTCACCGTGGGCGACAACTTGACTGGATCTTTCGTCGGAGCTTCGCTGTCGCTTACCTTCGATCCAGCCAACCTGGCTGCGGGTGCAATATTGACCGGCTCCATTATCGATAATGCTACTGGCGTATTTTGGGATGTTAGCTATTCGATGTCTGACCTGTCTGCCGCTCCTGACGGAGGCTTTATTGCACAAACAGGTTCCGGAATGTTGACCGAACAAGGCGGTTCAGGTTCGTTTAATTTCGTGCCGGCGGCCGCTGGTGCCGGGGCCTTCATCTTTGACAACGACGGTCATCGTCTGAGCGGCGATCCAGGGACGGGTTGGGTAGGCCGCGGTTGGTTCGACGGTACGGGCGCTAACGATTTTCTGATTACTGGAACGCAAGAGATGGCTCCAGTTCCATTACCGGGTGCTATCTGGATGATGGGTGCAGGCTTGCTAAGTTTGTTCGGCGTGTCACGTCGCAAATAATGTAGTAAAGCTTGGAAACAATGTTCGATAAAAAGCCCACCAAACGGTGGGCTTTTTTATTTTAACGTTTAGTGAGGAAGCTTTAATCTGTCCCTGTCCGTATTTTCACTACTACGGCGGAACCAAAATTAGTTGAGTGAGCTTACGTCTAGGGAGACGTTTTGTTTATTGATTTCTGGGAAAGTCAAACGCTACGTAGTCGCCAGTTTTAAGCTCGATGTTGTGCCATACGTCAACATCGAAACGCATATGGTACATGCCGCAGGTAGGAATGTTGTCAACGGCCACTTCGGTCATCATGTTGGCGAGCTGGGTAAGTCCCGGGTTGTGCCCGACCATCATTAAACACTCGACATTGTTGTCGCACAGTTGTGCCAAAGACAAAAGTATGTCTGTATCGGCCAAGTACATTTCGTCGAGCACTTCGACGCGGTCTGAAGGCAGTTTCATGTAGGGCGCGAGCATCGTCGCTGTGTGATGTGCGCGTTCTGCAGGGCTCGATACAATCATGTCGGGCATGATTTCACGCGCGGCCAGACGCTCGCCCATGGTGGGTACTTCACGGCGACCGGTGTCGTTAAGCTGACGGTCTATGTCGGCGATGTCTGGATTGTTCCAGCTGGCTTTGGCGTGACGTACCAGAATGAGATGTTTCAAGAGTTATCCTTTACCTTGATGGGTCTGCGCTTTTATATGTATTCCTGGAGTAGTTTGACGGCTATTCCGGGATATTGTCAAACTAATACATCATGCCGGTTTGCAACTGAGCTTCTTCAGACATCATCGAACGATCCCACGGTGGGTCGAACACCAGCTCAACGTCGGCTTTGGCAACCGTAGGAACCAACATGACTTTGCTGCGCACGTCCTCAACGAGAATATCGCCCATGCCACAGCCTGGCGCCGTTAATGTCATGGTGATGCTCAAACGCCGTGAGTTGTTATCAGTTTTCACAATGTCGCACGTGTAGATTAGACCGAGGTCAACCACGTTGATCGGGATCTCCGGGTCGTAGCAGGTTTTAATTTGATCCCAGATAATCTGTTCCACGTCATCGTCGGTGCAGTTTTCAGGGAGCACAGGGGGCTCAAGCGGCTCCTTACCAAGGGCGTCGGCGTCGATACCGCTAACCCGAAACAAGCTGCCGTCCACGTAAACAGTAAAGCTGCCGCCCAAAGATTGCGTAATGTAGCCGATGCTTCCCTGAGGAAGCTCGATTTCATAGCCGTCGGGTATTAGTGTGGCCTTGCAGTCGCGGTGCAAGGTGACGGGTTCACTGGTGGCGCTGTACATAGTTATGCTCGAGTTATGGGTTGACGAGAAGGTGTGCGGCGTAGGCGCCTATTCGGTCGACGCCGTAACGCCACCTGAATTTAAAGCACTGTTAAGCGCGTGCCAACTAAGACTCGCGCACTTGATGCGTGACGGGTAGGCGCGTACACCTGCGAGAGCACCCAGCTTTCCAAGAGCTTCCAGGTCTTCAGGTTCGTCGGGCGAGGTGAACACCGTGTGCAATTCTTCGAATGTTTTTAGAGCTTCCTCAACCGTCTGACCTTTGAGGCGTTCTGTGAGTAATGACGCAGAGGCCACTGAAATTGCACAGCCGCTGCCTTCAAATGAAATGTCGCTAATTACGTCGCCGCTGAGCACGATATACATGATTAGCTTGTCGCCGCATAATGGATTGAATCCTTGAGCCGTGTGGGTGTGCTCGTCAATTTTGCGAAAGTTCCGCGGGCTGCGATTGTGATCGACAATAATTTCCTGATAAAGGTCTCGCAGATCCATCAGGCGAACATCCTCTGGGCTTTGATAAGTGCCGCAACCAGAACATCTACTTCGTCGTGACGGTTATAAAATGCGAATGACGCTCTCGCTGTGGCCGGTACCTTGAAAAAGTCCATAACAGGCATGGCACAGTGGTGACCGGTTCGTATGGCCACACCTTCGCTGTCGACAATAGTGCCGAGATCGTGCGCGTGAACCGTGTCAAGTACAAAGGATACAACACTTGCCTTGTCTTTGGCGGTGCCAATAATGCGTAGCCCGGGAACTGTCGCAAGCTGCTCTTGTGCGTAGTCAAGCAGCGCTTGCTCGTGTTGTGCAACAGCATTGAAATCCAGCTGGTTCAGATAGTCGATGGTGGCACCGAGGCCGACAACACCGGCAATATTAGGCGTACCGGCTTCAAATTTAGCGGGCAGTTCGTTGTACAGCGTTTTCTCAAAGTCGACGGCCAAAATCATATCGCCACCGCCTTGGTAGGGTGGCATCGAATCTAGCAGTGCCTGCTTGCCGTAGAGCACGCCAACGCCCGTGGGTCCAAACATTTTGTGACTTGAGAACGCGAAAAAATCGGCATCCAGCGCCTGCATGTCAACTTGTGTGTGCGGCATGGACTGCGCGCCATCTATGAGTACAGGGACGTCGTGCTTGTGGGCGAGGTCGATTATTTCCTTGATAGGGTTCACAGAGCCAATCGCGTTGGAGATATGGCCAACAGCAACGATTTTGGTTTTGTCTGTAAGAAGCTTTGTGAACGCATCCATGTCCAGTTCGCCGTCTTGCGTAATAGGCGCGACTACCAGTTTGGCGCCGGTTTTTTCACACACCATTTGCCAAGGGACAATGTTGGCGTGATGTTCCATCCAGGTAATTAAAATCTCATCTCCTGGTTGAAAGCGTTCACGACCGTATGACTGGGCTACCAGGTTAATCGCTTCGGTAGTGCCTCGTACAAAGATGATTTCGGCAGTGCTCGCTGCATTAATGTAGCTGCGTATTTTCTCGCGAGTACCCTCGTAAGCGGCCGTTGCGCGTTCGCTAAGCGTGTGAACGCCACGATGCACGTTGGCGTGGTCGTGCATGTAGTAGTGACTAACCGCGTCAATAACGCTTTGCGGGCGTTGTGATGACGCCGCGTTGTCGAGAAACACGAGGTCTTTGCCGTGTACCTGTTGATGTAAAATAGGGAAGTCGGCGCGAATACGTTCGACATCGAATTCTTGTGTCTGCACAGTCGCGGGTACACTCATTGCAGTTTACTCACCAGTTCATCCAGTTTGGAGGTGATGGCTTTGTCCAGCCAGTCATGCAGGGTTTTACAGCGTATGTTCGCGTATATGTCGCGTACAAAACCCTGTACCAATAGTTGTTGCGCCTGGTGCTTGCCAAGGCCGCGGCTTTGCAGATAGAACAAAGCAGTTTCGTCGAGTTGACCCACTGTGGCGCCGTGTGAACACTTAACGTCGTCTGCATAAATTTCAAGTTCGGGCTTGGTGTCAACAGCAGCCTGGTCACACAGTAAAATGTTTTGGTTGCTCTGTGCTGCTGTGATTTTTTGCGCGTCTGGTTGTACAAGTACTTTGCCATTAAACACGCCGTGGCCTTTAAAACCTGCCACACCGTTGTAGCGCTGTTCGCTATGCGTGTTGGGTTTGTTGTGTTTCACCAGCGTATGGTGATCGACGTGTTGTTCGTCGTGGGGCAAATACGCCGCTACCATGCTGCAGTGTGCGTTTTCGCCGTTTAGCGATATGCCAAGGTCGTGACGCGCCAAACGCGCACCAAGGTCGAACACTTGTGACACATAATTCGCGTCGCGAGATACAGCAACATCGACATTATTGATTAACGAAGTAGCAAGATCGTCTTGCTGAATAAGCGTGTGTCGAACATGGCTGTTGGCGCCAATGAAAATTGACAGGTGTCGATTGTTGACGTTATCGCTACCGCTGCCAACCAGATGGTCAACCAGATCCAGTTCGCTGTTGTCGCCTACGTTAATATGCAGTCGTTGCGAAGCGAGCACGTTGTTTCCTTGTAGTTCCTGCAAGAGATAGACAGGCAACTCAACGCGCGTGTTGGCGGCAACCGTTAGTTCACAAACAGTGTCGGCAAACGCCTGGTTAATGTCTTGCATTACCGAATGACGAGCGGGTTCATTCGTTAAAAAGTCGCTGTTTGAAGGTACGTCGCCACCCAGCGTCCTGAACGACACGCCGCCAGGCAACGACATTGAGGTAAGAGGGCGACCATTGCGCCATTCAATGACGGTGGCATGGTCGTTTTGATATACCCGCGAACCTCTGACCGTAAGGTCGCTGGCAGGGGTTTCAGGTGCTCGAAGCTCTAGTTTCGCCAGGTTGTAAAGGCTCGTGTATTTCCAGTGTTCGTCTTTGCGCCACGGTAGTCCGTGGGAGCGTGCACGTTTCCACGAGTCGTTTTGCATCATCGTTAGCCATTCGGGTAGGTTCGCCGAATCGGGGCGCTGTGCGAACGCGCTGGCTAAATGTTCCATTGACGGTCTCATGATGCAACGGCCTCTGAGCTGATCCAGTCGTAGCCGCGTGCTTCGAGCTCAAGCGCCAATTCGCGTGTGCCGCTCTTAACAATGCGGCCGCCGGCCAACACGTGTACGTGGTCGGGAATAATGTGGTCGAGCAAACGTTGGTAGTGCGTGATGACCAGAAAGGAACGTTCCTCGTCGCGTAAACGATTGACGCCTTCGGCGACAACTTTGAGCGCGTCAATATCCAGCCCCGAATCGGTTTCATCCAGTACGGCAAGCTTAGGCTCAAGCATTTGCATTTGCAGCACTTCGTTGCGTTTCTTTTCGCCTCCGGAGAAGCCTGCATTGACGTCACGTTTGAGAAAGTCTTCGCTCATCTCCATGATTTTCATACTGGCTTTGATTTTGCTTAGAAACTCAAAGGCGTCCAGTTCAGGTTCTCCGTTGTACGTGCGTTTGGCATTCAGTGCGGCTTTGAGCAAATAGGCGTTGTTAACACCGGGAATCTCAACGGGGTATTGAAACGCCAGGAAGAGACCAGCACGTGCACGGTCTTCGGTGCTCATATCGAGCAGATCGTGACCGAGAAATTCAATGCTGCCGTCCGTTACTTCGTAGCGCGGGTTGCCAGCGAGCACGCCAGCGAGTGTACTTTTGCCTGAACCGTTAGGCCCCATGATGGCGTGCACTTTACCAGGCTCAAGAGCCAGATCTATGCCTTTGAGGATTGGTGTGTCATCGACGCTAGCGTGAAGATTTTTAATAGTAAGCATGTGTATATTCCTAACCGACTGCGCCTTCGAGGCTCACGTTGAGAAGCGCTTGTGCTTCAACCGCAAATTCCATCGGCAATTCTTTGAAAACTTCTTTGCAGAAGCCATTAACTATGAGGCTGACAGCGTCTTCTTCGGAAAGACCGCGCTGCAGGCAATAGAACATTTGGTCCTCGCCAATTGTTGAGGTGGTGGCTTCGTGTTCAATCTTGGCGGTAGGGTTGGCCGCTTCGATATAAGGGAAGGTATGTGCTCCGCACTTGTCGCCAAGCAACAGCGAGTCGCATTGTGCGTAGTTACGCGCATTACTTGCCGAAGGCATAATTTTAACGAGGCCGCGATACGCGTTCTGCGCTTGTCCTGCCGAGATGCCTTTGGAGATGATGGTGCTGCGCGTGTTTTTACCGATGTGTATCATTTTCGTACCGGTATCGGCTTGCTGCCAGTTGTTAGTAACGGCTACCGAATAAAACTCGCCTTGAGAGTCGTCGCCGCGCAATATGCAGCTCGGGTATTTCCAGGTGATGGCCGAACCTGTCTCTACTTGTGTCCGACAGTCACCGCGCTTGGTCACAAAGTTGTAGATACCACCAACCCCGTTTTCGTCGCCTGGGTACCAGTTTTGCACGGTTGAGTATTTGATTTGGGCGTCGTCCATGGCAACCAGTTCAACCACTGCTGCGTGCAATTGGTTTTCATCGCGCATGGGGGCCGTGCAACCTTCGAGATAGCTTACGTGGCTACCTTTGTCGGCGACAATGAGCGTGCGCTCGAACTGACCTGTGTTGGCTGCGTTGATGCGGAAGTAGGTTGACAGTTCCATGGGGCAGCGTACGCCTTCAGGAATGTAGACGAACGAGCCATCGGTAAAGACGGCCGAGTTAAGTGCAGCGAAATAGTTGTCGCCGCGTGACACCACGGTGCCGAGATATTTCTTAACCAGTTCGGGATAGTCTTTAACCGCTTCCGAGAACGAGCAAAAAATTACGCCTGCGTCGAGGAGTCTGCCACGGAATGTAGTGGCTACCGACACACTGTCGAATACGGCGTCTACGGCAACGCCTGCCAGACGTGCGCGCTCGTGCAAAGGGATGCCAAGCTTGTCGTATGTTTCGAGCAGTTTGGGATCGACTTCGTCTAAACTCTGAGGCTTGTCGCTTTCAGACTTGGGCGCCGAGTAATATGAGATAGCCTGGTAGTCAATTGGCTCGATGTTGAGCTTGGCCCAATCGGGTGCGTCCATGGTTAGCCAGCGACGGTATGCTTTCAAGCGCCATTCGAGTAACCACTCTGGCTCGTTTTTGATTGCGGATATGGTGCGGATGACGTCTTCGTCGAGTCCGGGCGGCAGCGTTTCTGACGCAATGTCAGTGACAAAGCCGTGCTTGTAGGAACGGTCTACAAGTTCTTGCATATCATCTTGGGTTTTCGCCATGACTGGTCTCGGTTAGCCCGCTGCAGCGGGCAGTGAAAGTGAAAATTGAAGATCGTTTTGAGCGACGGGGCCGCCTTGCAAAAGCTGCGCAAGGCTGATGTCTTCCAACGAAATGCGAATTTGTCGGTTGATCATTTGCCAGCTGCGACCTACGGTGCAGTACGACTGTATTTGGCAGGAGTTCTCAGCGGCGCTGCATTCTGTGAGTGCAACAGGACCTTCCAGAGCGTCGAGAATTCGGGCCGCGCTAATGTGCTCGGCGTCGCCTTTTAAGGCATATCCGCCTTGCTGACCGCGAAACGAATCGACAAGATCGGCTTTTGCCAGAGTCTTGAGGATTTTTTTCACTGTAGGCTCGTTCAGCTGAGTGGCATCAGCCACTTCAACCGCGCTGAAGACTTTACCAGGCTGTCCTGCAAGCGTAGCTAATACGACAGTCCCGTAGTCGGTCATTCGGCTCATTCGAAGCATGAAATCCGCCTTTTGAGGTGCATTGTGCACCGCATGAAAGAAAGGGGACTATTCTAGTACTGATTACCGGTAAACGCCACAGTTTCCGGAGCGAAAAGGGGCAGAGTGATAAATACTTACGCCCTGCATGCCCCAGATCAATACCCCCTGAAGCGTCGCAGATCGTAAGAGTCAGCGTCAGGTTGGGGTGAAGCCGGTCCTTCGGGACTGAGAGGCAGGCTTTCTTTTGCGTTTGCCTCGGCGGCTCTTAACAATGACTTCTTCAATGTCTTCCAGACGTGTTTCTATGCGGGCGTATTGGTAGTCACGAATGTCGGGAGACTTGAGCGCCATTTTTAGCTGGTCGGCTGCAAGGTTAAGCTGCCCGTTCAACACGTGGAACTCGGACATGTAGTAGTGAGCGTCACCGTTGAAACCGGCGGCGTTGGCGGCCATGGCAAGAATGCGCAGCTGCTCCGTGGTGTACTCAACGTTGTTAACCAGATCGAGCATGAGCGTGCGTGCTTCGTCAGGGTTGCCAGCTTCGATCAGAATGTTAGCATGGCTCATTGTGAGGGGAACGTTGCGTGGGAACAGAATTTGCGAACGTTTAAGTCGGGTTAGCGCCGCTTCTGTCTGGCCATCGGCGAACAGTGTTTCTCCGTAAAGTATGTGGTACGCCACGGTGTTTTGGTTGCGGCCAAAGAGCGGTTCAATAAGCTCAATGGCTTTGGATGATTTACCAGCTCGCGCTAGCGCGAGTCCGTACGCGTACTGAACGTCGTCGCGTTCTTCCGTAGGGTGGCGTTCGATACGTGCTTCGAGGTTTTTTAGGGCCGACGTCGCGCTGTCTTCAGCGAACACGTTGAGCCGCGCTTTAGCTAATTCGTAACTCATTGAGCTTGGAACTTGTCGAGCGGGAAGCAGTTCGGCACGGTTACGTGTTTCGGCAATCCGGTTGGTGCTGACCGGGTGGGTACGCAGGAATTCGGGTACCTGTTGACCGGATACGCCACTGCGTCGCGACAGCGTTTGAAAGAAACTGGGCATGCCTTGCGGATCGAAACCCGCTTCGTATAAGAAGTTAATGCCGACGCGGTCGGCCTCGTATTCGTTTTCGCGCGTAAAGTTAATTCGCTGTTGAAGCGCCGCGCCCTGAGCCACCTGTACGGCCGCTGAAATTGTTTTACCGTCGGCTCCGCCTAATCCGCCGATGAGAAGCGCCGCAAGTGTTGCAGCGGTTGTTAGCAGGCTCGTTTGGCCTTGTGATTCGATCATGCGCGCAATGTGTTTTTGACTTACGTGTGCAATTTCGTGAGCAAGCACGCCGGCCAATTCGTTTTCATTACTCGTAGTGGTGATAAGCCCTGTGTGCACGCCGATAAAGCCGCCGGGAAGGGCGAACGCGTTAACTTGAGGGTCGTCGATGATAAAAAACGTAAAACGTTGTTCGCCGTCGTGCGCGTGAACTGAAATTTGGTTACCAATTGACTGAATGTACGCGGTGAGTTCGGGGTCTTGAACAATTGCTCCGCGTTGCTGCAGGTCGCGGACAATGGCACGACCCAGCTGATATTCCTGGGTGCTGGATATTTTTGCGCTGGCCGACAATCCAAGATCTGGCAGGTCGCTGTTTGAACTCGCCCACGTTTGCAGCGAAAAGCTCGTAAGTATAAGTAAAATAAGATGTTTCAACACGCGCTCCCTAAAGCTGCTAGTGTTTCAGACAGGTACCGGGCCGCCAGGTTCCCGCGTTCCGTCAGTCGTTTGTCGTTGTTTATTATGATCTTTTGTCGTCTTCGCGTCATCTTTGGAGTATGTATTGCCGGTGTCGGTGACTTTGTCAATGACGAGTGGCCGGAGGCTGAATCACAAAAGCTCGGAGGCGTAATCTGCAAGTCGCGAGCGTTCGCCTTGTAAGAGTGTGATGTGCCCGGAATGTGGCCAGGACTTGAATCGGTTCACAACGTACGTAAGGCCCGATGTGGTTTCGGTTAAATAGGGTGTATCAATTTGCGATACGTTGCCAATCGCAACGACCTTTGTGCCTGGACCCGCTCGTGTGATGAGTGCCTTCATTTGTTTTGCAGTCAGATTCTGAGCTTCATCCACGATGATGTAACGGTTGACGAACGTACGACCACGCATGAAATTCATGGAGCGAATTTTGATGCGGCTGCGTACCAGGTCGTGTGTCGCGCCTCGACCCCAGCTGCCGCCGTCGTCGTTACTGGTTAAAACTTCGAGGTTGTCCATTAGAGCGCCCATCCAGGGCTCCATTTTTTCTTCCTCAGTACCTGGCAAAAAGCCAATGTTTTCACCCAGAGGTACCGTTACGCGGGTCATGATGATTTCTTTGAAACGGTTTTCGTCGAGGGTCTGCTGTAGACCTGCTGCAAGCGCAAGCAGGGTTTTACCTGTACCTGCAGCGCCCAATACGGTGACAAAGTCTAGCCTGCATTATTCATGAGTGCGCTGGCACTGCGTACTTGGGAAGGACATACAAGGTTGAAAAGAAAGTGAACAATTTGACAGACTGTGGTACACACCGCTTGATGGTTTTTCGCTCACTATGGCGCGGCCATTTGCGCCGATCCCCCTTGAGCCATAGCTA
>QIGP01000151.1 GCA_003228965.1 Gammaproteobacteria bacterium | reverse complement strand
GGGGCTTAAAGGTATTCTCGATAGCTGCCCGGCACTTGAGCACATTGTACTCATTGATAACCCGAAAACGTTTACTGCGAGCAAGTCGATTACCACGTGGGACAGCTTCACAGGATCGCCCATCGCCATTTCCCATCGCATCATCGATACCGATGTGGTGTCTATCTTGTATACGTCTGGCAGTACTGGCAAACCCAAGGGTGTGGTGTTAAGCCACAAGAACATGGTCACTGGGGCGTTCAGCGTATCGGAATATCTTGAGAATACGCCTGAGGACAAACTCCTGGCAGTACTTCCATTCAGCTTTGACTACGGGTTTAGTCAGCTCTCAACAGCGTTCTGTCGTGGCGCGAGCGTGGTACTCATGGAGTATCTGATGCCAAACGATGTCATACGAAAAGTCGAGGCAGAGCGCATTACTGGCCTTGCAGGAGTGCCACCCCTTTGGAATCAACTGGCAGCACTTGAATGGCCGCAAGAAGTAACCTCACATTTGCGCTACATCACCAACTCCGGCGGCGCGATGCCAAAAGTGACACTCAGCGCGTTACGCAGCGCGTTACCCAAAACAAACCCGTACTTGATGTACGGTTTGACCGAAGCATTTCGCTCCACCTACTTACCACCTGAACAAATTGATCAGCGCCCCGAGTCTATGGGCAAAGCTATTCCTAATGCCGAAATTATGATCGTTACCGACGAAGGTCAATTAGCAGCCCCGGGGGAAAGCGGTGAACTTGTCCATCGAGGATCTCTTGTGTCACTCGGCTACTGGAACAGCCCTGAAAAAACGGCCGAGCGCTTCAAGCCTGTCCCGTCAATCAAGGACGGCCTGGTAATGGACGAAATCGCCGTCTGGTCCGGTGACCGTGTACGTATTGACGACGAAGGCTACCTGTATTTTGTCGGTCGTCGCGACGAAATGATTAAAACCAGCGGTTACCGTGTTAGCCCTAACGAAGTAGAAGAAGGGTTGTTCTCAACGGGCCTGATCAGCGAAGCCGTGGCGCTTGGCGCAGTTGACGAGCAGCTTGGACAAGCCATTGCCGTAGTGGTCATGCCTGCTCCGGGCGGCGAAAAAAACACCGATGCCTTGTTGAAAGCGCTGCGTCAGGAACTGGCCAACTTCATGCTTCCAAAATACGTAGTCTGGCTCGACGACATGCCACGCAATGCCAATGGGAAAATCGACCGTAGTGGCATTGCCAAACAACTCCCGGAATTACTCAAGGACGCCGGATAATGCACACCATTTCATTTACGAAACACGCCGACATCACCCATTTTGAAATCGACGGCAACGAACTCGTTGTTGGCGGTAAACGTGTAAGCGCACTTGCAGAACTTGCTGAAGGTCGCCCATTCTACGTCTACGATCACAAAATCATGCAAAGCAAGGTTGAGCTGTTGCGTAAACATTTGCCGGCCTCAGTGAAGCTGCACTACGCCATTAAAGCCAACTCCATGCCGGAAGTGGTTGAATTCATGTCCGGACTAGTCGATGGCCTTGACGTGGCTTCTGCCCGTGAGCTTAACGTTGCCGCCAAAACCAACACGCCACGCGACGAAATAAGTTTCGCAGGCCCAGGTAAGCAACCGGAAGAACTGCGCGCGGCCATCGAGCACGGCATCGTCATTAACTGCGAAAGCCCCACCGAGCTAAAACGCATTGACGAAATTGCACGAGAGCTCAGCAAAAAACCTCTTGTCGCCATTCGCGTTAATCCTGATTTCCAACTGCAAAACTCTGGCATGAAAATGGCTGGGGGACCGCAACAGTTTGGTATCGACGCCGAAACTGTACCTGATGTACTTGAAAGCATGAAAGACATGCATTTGACCTTTCACGGTTTCCACATTTTTAGCGGCTCACAAAACCTGAGTCACGAAGCCATTATTGAAAGTCAGAACAAAGCGTGCGAACTCGCTGAGCGTTTGGCCGAGTTCGCACCAGCACCTGTACGCATGCTGAACATTGGCGGCGGGCTAGGTGTGCCTTATTTTCCTGGCGAAAAACCCATTGACGTTGCTCCCATCGGCAAACACATGCACGCGCTTGCAACGTCCATGAAAAAACGCATGCCAACGGCTCAGCTGATGATTGAACTGGGGCGTTTCTTTGTGGCTGAATCCGGCGTTTACATTTGCCGTATTACTGACAAGAAGGTGTCCCGTGAACATACTTTCCTGGTGTGCAACGGAGGCCTGCACCACCACCTTGCGGCCAGTGGAAACTTTGGCCAAATATTGCGTAAGAACTATCCTGTGTGCATCGCCACGCAAATGACCACAAGCGAAACTACCAAGGCTTCAGTTGTGGGGCCCTTGTGCACTCCGCTGGATTTACTGGCCTCAAAAATGGATCTGGCAAACTGCGATATTGACGACCTTGTTGCCGTTTTCCAATCTGGCGCTTACGGTTATTCTGCGAGCCCGCACTATTTCTTAAGCCACCCCTCGCCGCGCGAAATTTTTCTGTGACAATTGTATGCCGCGGAAGTAGAATTAAATGAACTCTACCGCTGCTTTGTATGTGATTGCCGTCCTTATTTGGGGGTCTACATGGTTAGGCATTGAATATCAGCTCGGCATAGTTCCAGCCGAAGTTTCCGTATTCTATCGATACTTGTTAGCCGCCTCTATTCTATTTACCTGGTGCTTGTTCAAACGCATTCCAATGCGGTTTAATCTGCGCGCTCATTCTCGTTTTGCCTTACTGGGCCTTTTGCTTTTTTGCTTGAACTACCTTCTCACCTACCAGGGTCAGCGCTACATAACCTCCGCATTAATGTCGATTGCCTTTTCAACCATGGTCTGGCTAAACATCATTAACATGCGATTGTTTTTTGGACAGAGAACGGGTTGGTCGGTACTGGTCGGCGCCACACTAGGCATCATTGGCATGACGCTAATGTTTTCTCCCGCGGTCAAAGAACTGACCTTTGAAGACGCAACGGTCATCGGAGCGATGTTGGGCATTGTCGCGACGTACATTGCTTCACTTGGCAACATGGCGTCGCATTTAGCCCACAAAGACCAACTGCCGGTCCTGCAATCAAACGCCTGGGGCATGGCCTACGGCGCTGTGTTTAACGGACTTATCGCGTTCGCACTGGGGAGAGAATTCAACTTCGACCCGTCCCTTACTTACGTTGGATCTCTAATCTATCTTGCTCTTTTCGGCTCGGTTATTGCGTTTGGCGCCTATCTGACCTTACTGGGTAGAATTGGCCCAGCCAAAGCAGGCTACATCAACCTACTCTCGCCGCTGGTTGCAATCGCATTATCGACCCTGTTCGAAGATATGCAGTTTTCCTGGGCTATGATCGCTGGCATCACCATGGTGCTAGCCGGCAACTTTTTTGTGCTAAGACGTAGATCACAAGAACGTAAACGGCCCACCTAGTTCGAACCGCTTCCGCCCAATGGATCTCTCTCGCATACGGTGGCTAAACGCAGTCTAAATAACAATTGTTATTCCGGCTTTGTCGGCCTGCTCACAAGTGAGGATTAACCCATCGCCATGGTCAAGCGGTAGAGCGTCGCCGGTCACAGTGATCCATTTTTCGTTTACACGATCGCCAAATAATACAAAACTTGGCGTTGTGTCACATTGTTTCGAAATCCAACACATTCCTTGAACTTTATCGTCAGCGGTGTGAATCGCTTCTGCCCATTTTGCAGTTAGGTCATAGCAGGATTCGTCACATTCCAGGAGTGCTCCACGCGTTGTACCCAGCTTGCGTATGTGACTGCCCGTTAAATCAGCAAGAACCAATTTCTTCTTAAGCTCGATGCGAGTAAGCACTGAGTCGACTAGTTCACTTTTGTATATAACGTCACCAGCAACACGATCCCGAATAAGCGCTTCGGAAAATGCACCATCGATTGCGTCGGACGCGTATAAAGTCGGAATAGCATTGTTTCGTGCGTCCACTAAAGGGTGGAATCGACCGTTGCCAAATCCGGGGTTAAAACTATTGGCCTTATATTTTGATCCGTGAATTCTGTGAAATGAAGAACCAGGTTCCACCCGGTGGTGGTGGATGTCATTGGATGCAAAATGCGGTGCGTGTAATTTATTGGCCACCAGAATTAGTACAGATTATCTTCCACAAGTGAACGAGCAGCCATCAGTACCGCCTCAGGGGCAGTATCCATGAGCGACAGCGGCGTCTTGTTACTCAGTTTCTTGTTAGTGGTGGTAAACCAAATAGCCAATTCCCAGCCACTCATTTTGTGGCCTAATATAGCCAACACGTCCCGCACGGTGGGTTTAGGCTTTCCCGAGGTGTTAAATTGAAACGCTGGATACAGTATATTGTTGTGGTATTCGATGACGAATACGCGACCGCTTTTGCGAAGACCACTTGCATAGGCGGCCACATTCGATGCTTTGGAACCTGAAAGTTGGTGGACCTCAGCGGAGGTTAAGCAAGCGTGTTTTTTTAAAAAAGCCGCACGTAGTTGAGCGTTGCGTCGCGCCTGACTAAGCAGTGCTACCGGCTGTTGGATGTCAATCACTGGCGTCACCTGATCGACTAACTGTTCCAGTTCTTCATCACTTGAAGAACTGATAGCATCACGATAGAGCACCATTAAGCGCTCCATTTTGCGAGCTTGTTCGTCAGTGTCAGCGGGGACGATCGCGAAAATCCCATTTGTGACAATATTGCTAAAGTCAGAAGTGTCTTGCGTGCTCTCACCATGTAACTTCGATCGCTTTTGATTAATACGTTCGCCACTTTTCTGGAGAATCCGCTTACGGCCATATGGTGTCGCTTGCTGAGCGACTGTATTCCTGGACGCCTTCGCGACCCGGGGTTGCGGGGTTTTGGTGGGGGGTTTATTACTTTGGTGCTTATCTTGTGTCATAAGACGCATAATATGATATTCATTACTAATAAGCAATGTATCAATAATCATATAATGATGGCTATTTATCGTAAAAACAGAATAGAAAAGTAATATAAAAGCATTTTAATTCAAAGTGACTTGAAGCGAGCCTAATCAAAGGTGCCAGTGAGATCACGTAACATAACGCACCTCATTTTTCGGCGCGGTGCGGTCTCTTACGAATGACCGCAGAACAGAATTACCGTTTGTAATTCTGTTCTGATGCTGATTGTCTATGAGAACTTCTCGCCCCATTGTCCCGCCACTTTCCAAATTCTTACTTGGTTGTCTTTAGCCTCTAATCTAGCTGTAAATACTTAAAATATCGTCAAGAAACAAGGGATAGTTGTGTCCAGCCGTTAGAAATGACTGAGTCTTTTTTGCTTGACAATAGTTATCATATTTGATAACTATTGATAGGGCATGGACGATCACGTTCTACAGCGACAAGGTAGAAGAGGAAACGCTGGAGTTGCCGCCCGGTATATTGGCGAGTTTTCTTCGCATAACGGAACTGATCGAGGAATTTGGCCACAATCCTGGCCGCCCGCATACCGCTCCTCTTGGACAAGGCTTGTTTGAGATTAGAGCAAAAGGCCGAGAGGGAATAGCGAGATCAGTATTTTGTACAGTCAGGGGCCAGGAAATTGTTATTTTGATGACGGCAGTAAAGAAGGCCAGCAAGCTGCCTAAGCGCCAAATGGATACCGCGCAAACGTATGAAGGAGGTACAAAGCGATAACTAAGCGACCGAAAATGAGCAAGTTCAAAGAGAAGGCCCTGAAAAACCCGGATGTACGCACCGAGTATGACGCGCTATCGTCTGCGTTTCAGATGAAGCGCCAGATGATTGCTTTACGCCACAAGGCCGGACTGACACAAGAGCAGATGGCAGAGTTACTTGGCACCAAGAAAAGCAATATCAGCCGACTTGAAAGCATTAGTTCTGAAAACTCTCCCAGCTTTGCGACCATCGAAAAGTACGCCAAGGCTCTTGGCTACGCAGTCAAAGTGGAGTTTGAGCTTCACTCGAGTTACTAGTCTCCGTTGCGTCAAAGCGAAACGCCTCGTACGCTGATTCGAAGGTATCAAATATCTTCTTATTGCGGCTGAAAAGTTTCATCGAACCGCGGGTGTTGCGGTCTGTCCAATAATGCCCTTCAAGAGCTGTGACACGGTTTCCGTAAACCTCCAGCAACAGCGACCCATGATGTATTTCACTACGCTCCCCTTGCAACTCCAGCGTTGGCTCATTCCGGTAAATCCCCGTAACCCGGTAGATTCCGTCCTGTTCCAAGTCGATACTGTGTGCGATCAGCTTCGATCTGGATTCCGGTGTCATCAACCTTAGGCTCAACGTCATCAGTGTTTGCCGGACGGCAACATACGCTTTAATCGGCGCAATTCCCTCACCTGTTTTCGGGTTTTTCCAATTGCTTTGCAGCTCGACTTCCCGGTGATTTGCAAGATAGTTGTCGTAATAATCAGACCACGATTTCGAGTTTCTCCCGCGTAGCCTGATCTGGATTGAGTGCCACTTTCTCGATGTGACTCCAGTTGTGTGTTGTCGTCGTCCAGCGCAGCGGATTGGCGCGGCGTGCGGCGGCGTAAACCGCGTCACGATTTGCCAGGATCGCTTCATCTTGTTTATGATGACGCTGAGTCGGCGTCACGAACCGAATGCCACTGTGCTGATGCTCGTAGTTGTACCAATGCATGAAGCGAGCGACCCATTGCCGGGCTTGCTCAATGAATGCGAAGCGCTTTGGCGGCGCGATGGGTCCGTGCTTGAGCGTGCGGAACA
>QIGP01000258.1 GCA_003228965.1 Gammaproteobacteria bacterium | reverse complement strand
AGCTACGGCTATGGCCCGGCGGGCGATCAGCACAACTGCCCACACCACAGCGGCGATAAATTCCATCAACTCATGAATAGTGCAGGCTAGGGGGTTTCATGCTGATAGATTCGTTGCAAAAATTCGTTAATCCTGGACATAGGCTCAGGCATTTGGCCAAGCTTGGCGTATTGGCAGGTTTAGCCTTTATGGTAGCGCCAGTTAAGGCCCAAAACGCCTCAGTGAGTCTCGATCTGAATGACGATGCCGTACGAATAACGGGCCAGCAGATTCGGCCGGCCCGGCAAGTAAGTTTCGGCGGTTCTGTATTTAACCATCAGGACAGAGGCACTGTTCTAACCGGCGATTTTCACATTATAGGTAATGCCGCTACCAAAGCGCGACCCATCACTGCCGGACTCGGTGGCCGTCTCGTTTATACCGATGTAGATGAAGACTTTGTGCCTGCCGATCCAATTTTTATCGGTGGCGATGTACCTAAACAGAAAGGGTACGGATTGGCAGTAGGCGGTTTTTTCAACGGCCAAATTCCGAACTACGACCGCTTCGGATATGGCGGGCATCTGTACTTTTCGCCCGACGTGCTGGCGTTTGGTGACTTGAAAGAATACGCCGACGTTTGGCTTTACGGCAGTTACAGCGTGCTGCGAAACGGCGACGTTTACGTAGGCGTTCGGTCTCTCAAAGCCGATTTCAAAGCCATTGGCGACTTCAATTTTGATACAGGTCTACATGTAGGCTTTACACTAAAATTCTAAATCGATAACAACGGGAAATACCACGATATGGCAGGCCATAGTAAATGGGCAAATATCCAGCATCGAAAAGGCGCGCAGGATAAGAAACGCGGCAAACTGTTCACAAAAGTGATTCGTGAAATTTCGGTTGCCGCCAAAATGGGCGGTTCCGATCTCGATTCAAATCCTAGATTGCGACTCGCTGTCGACAAGGCCAAAGCGGTCTCGATGCCCAAAGACAATATCGAGCGGGCGATTAAAAAAGCCGCCGGGGAACTCGAGGGCGCCAATTACGAAGAAGTGCGCTACGAAGGTTACGGACCTGGCGGTGCGGCGGTTATGGTCGATTGCATGACCGACAATCGCAATCGTACGGTGGCCGAAGTGCGTCACGCATTTAGTAAATCGGGCGGAAATCTCGGTTCCGATGGTTCGGTTGCGTACCTGTTTAATCAGGTGGGACTCATTACCATCGCCAAAGGCGCTGACGAAGACGTTGTCATGGACGCGGCTTTGGAAGCTGGCGCCGAAGACGTTGTTAGTAGCAGCGACGGCTCTATTGACGTCACCACCGATCCTGGTCACTTTGAAGCCGTGCGTGACGCAATGACCGAAGCAGGGTTCGAATTCGAACAAGCGGCCGTCACGATGCAGGCATCGACTACGGCTGAGCTTAACGCCAAGGAAGCCAACACCATTATGAATCTACTCGAGAGGCTTGAAGATCTCGACGACGTTCAGGAAGTGTATTCCAACGCAGAAATATCTGACGACATACTGGCTAGCCTGAGCGCTGAATGAGCGCCGTGTCCCCAACAAGCGAACCGACTAGCCGTTGGATAAAACCATGACTAAAACAGTGCGCATTCTGGGCATTGATCCTGGCTCGCGTATAACGGGCTATGGTGTGGTTGACCTTGAAGGACGCACCATCACTTACGTAGCAAGCGGCTGCATACGTACACCTAGCGGCTCACATATTGACCGGCTCTATTCAATTGGGTGTGGCGTGCGTGAACTTCTTGACCTGTATTCGCCTGGTGAAGCAGCTGTAGAGCAGGTGTTTGTGAGTAAGAATGCAGGCAGCGCATTGAAATTGGGCCAGGCCAGGGCGGCCGCTATTTGCCGAATTCTCGACGACCTTAAGTCGCGTGACATATACGAATACGCGCCACGCGCCATCAAGCAGGCGACCGTGGGCTTCGGTGGCGCCTCAAAAGAGCAGGTCCAACACATGATGAAACAGATGCTGAAACTCTCAGGCAGTTTGTCAGAAGATGCAGCTAACGCGCTGGCCGTGGCTGTTTGCCATGCCAATTCTCGCGGATTGAAATCGCGCTTACAGGCTGCGGCTGAGCTGGCGCAATGATTGGTTTTTTGCACGGTAAGCTCGTGTCCAAACAACCGCCGGAACTTGTTATCAACGTTGGTGGAGTGGGTTACGAGTTGTTCGCGCCCATGTCGACGTTTTACGAACTTCCGGACATCGGCGAGGCTGTGTCCGTTTATACGCACCTCGCGGTGAGTGAAAATGCGCATACTTTGTACGGGTTTGCAGGGCTTAAAGAGCGCCTCATGTTCAGGTCACTCATCAAAGTATCCGGTGTAGGCCCCAAACTTGCCATGACAATACTGTCGGGTATTAGTCCAGCCGAGTTCGCTGAGGCTATCGCCGAGCGTGACATTGACAGGCTGGTGCGACTACCGGGCATTGGTAAAAAAACGGCTGAGCGATTGTTGGTTGAAATGAAAGATACGCTGGCGAAACTTAATTTCGGCCCGTCGGGGACAGTGACGTCAAGTAGTCTGGATGCCTCCGACGAGGCGTTTAGCGCCTTGCAGGCTTTGGGCTACAAAGAAACCGAGATTCGGCGGTTGCTCAAAGGCGTAAAAGCCGACGGGCTGAGCACAGAAGAACTGATTCGACAGACGCTCAAGAGCAGTACGCGATAGCATACGCCACATTTGGCCACTAAGAAGCAGTAATGTCACATCCTGCTACGCACAATACGCTGTGCATCAGGACGGAGAGCACAGATGATTGAACAAGATCGACTCATCAGCGCCACAGCCGTTGACGCTGAACACTCGCTTGAGCGGGCTATCCGACCTCGTACGCTCGATGAGTACATCGGGCAAAGTCGGGTAAAACGACAAATGCGTGTGTTCATCCAGGCGGCTCGCCAACGCGAGGAAGCGCTTGATCACATGCTCATCTTTGGACCTCCGGGCCTTGGTAAAACCACGCTTGCTCACATTGTGGCCCACGAAATGGGTGCCAATCTTCGACAGACTTCAGGACCCGTGCTTGAGAAAGCCGGCGACCTCGCTGCACTGCTGACCAATTTGGAAGAAGGGGATGTGCTCTTTATCGACGAGATTCACCGGTTGAGTCCTGTCATTGAAGAAGTGTTGTACCCGGCAATGGAAGACTTTCAGCTAGACATCATGATCGGAGAAGGGCCGGCCGCCCGTTCGATTAAAATTGATTTGCCACCGTTTTGTCTGGTGGGCGCAACGACCCGTGCCGGACTGCTCACCTCACCGCTTCGCGATCGCTTTGGCATTGTTCAGCGGCTCGAATTTTACGAGACCGATGAACTCGCCGACATCGTTACACGCTCGGCGGATATAATGGCTTTAGAAGTCGATGTGGCTGGCGCGAACGCGGTTGCTTCTCGCTCGCGAGGTACTCCACGTATCGCCAATCGTTTACTACGACGGGTGCGTGATTTCGCCGAAGTCGAGGCCGACGGCAAAGTAACCGAGGCCGTTGCCAGCGCCGCGCTGGACATGCTCGAAGTCGATCCAGAGGGTTTCGACATTATGGATCAGAAACTGTTACGCACGGTGATCGACAAGTTCGACGGTGGGCCTGTAGGTGTTGAGAGCCTCGCCGCCGCCATTGGTGATGAGCGCGGCACTATTGAAGATGTGATTGAGCCGTTTCTGATTCAGCAGGGTTTTTTAATGCGTACGGCCAGAGGGCGGGTGGCGACGGCGCGTGCCTATCGTCATTTTGGGCTTGAACCCACACCCGGTGGGGAGTCTTCACAGCCTCTGCGTAATGCGGGCGATGAGCCCGCACAATAGCGGCGTACCGACAGTCTGTAGTTGTACGGAACTTTTTCTTAACCATCACCTCAAAAAACCTCGATAACACAATGAAAAATGAATATATTTACGTGTAAAGTGTTTTTTGAAGATACCGATGCTATCCAGGTCGTGTATCACGCTAACTATCTTAAATTCTGTGACAGAGCGAGGACCCAGTGGATGGAAGATTTGGGTATTTCGTTTTCACAGTTGTTGGCGGATAAAACCACTTCATCGTTTGTTGTGGCCGAAGCCAGTATGAAATTCCTGGCACCTGCACGTTTAGGCGACGAGTTGGAAGTGCACAGCTCGGTGGCCGAGATGGGCCGAGCGAGCGTGGCGTTTTTACAGGTTGTTAAAGACGCTCACACTCAGAAAGCGCTGTGCCAGGTAATGGTTAAATGTGCTTACGTATCAGGACAAGGGCTTAAACCGACACGCATGCCCAAACACTACCCCTCATTATTTTCTCATTAGGAACACACACATGGCCGAACATTCCATTCTCGATCTGTTACTAGGCGCCAGTCTTGTGGTGAAGATTGTGATGCTGCTGCTAATGTTCGCATCGGTGGCCTCCTGGGCCATCATCGTCAACAAGAGTCGCCTCATCCGAACGTCGCGGGAAATTTCCGACGAGTTTGAAACCTCATTTTGGTCGGGTAGTGACCTGACCACGCTTTACCAGCGGATATCGGGTTCCGGCCGTGCAACGAAAGGCATGGAAGCCATATTTGCGGCAGGCTTTGGCGAGTTCACTCGTTTAAGAGGCGAACCAGACTTGGGGTCTGCTGAAATCGTTGAGGGCTGTCAGCGCGCCATGCGCGTGTCACAAGCTAAAGAAATTGACCGGCTCGAACACAACCTGGCAACACTCGCGACGGTAGGTTCAACTAGCCCGTACGTCGGACTGTTTGGCACCGTGTGGGGCATCATGAACGCCTTCATCGGGTTGGGCGCCATTAAAAACCCAACGCTCGCTGTAGTGGCGCCTGGAATTTCCGAAGCGTTGATTGCCACCGCCATGGGCCTGTTCGCGGCCATCCCGTCGGTGATTGCCTACAACCGTTACGCTGATCAGGTCGACCGACTGGAAAGTCGTTTCGATACGTTCATGGAAGAGTTCTCCAGCATTCTTCAGCGCTACGCACAGCAGCGCAAAACCGCCACGCCTGCGCAGTAGGAGAGAGCCATGAGTAAACGTTCAAAACGCAGAATCATGGGCGAGATCAACGTAGTGCCCTACATCGATGTGATGTTGGTGCTGCTGGTCATTTTTATGGTGACCGCGCCGCTTCTTACGCAAGGTATTGAGGTCGAGTTACCCAGCGCCGACGCGGCACCCATCGACGTTGAATTGCTGGACGGTCAAGATCCGTTAGTGCTCTCCATTAATGCCGATGGAGAAATGTTTCTGAATATTGGCAAGAACGAGGAAGAGCCGATTCAGGAGCTTGAGGTGCTCAACAGGGCGCGAACGGTGCTCAACGCTAATCCTGATTTGCCGGTACTTGTGCGGGGCGATCATCGCGCCTCTTACGGCGACGTAGTGGCGGGGATGGTGCTGCTGCAAAGTGCAGGCGCCAAAAAGGTCGGGTTCATTACCGATCCTCCCGATCGTCTTTCTGACTTGCCGGGCGAGTAATCGCTCACCTCTATGATTGGTATCAGTAAAATATCGTGGATCGTCTCGATACTGCTGCACGTCGGTTTGGTGGCGCTGTTGATATTGGGTCCTTCGTTGCGTCCAACCGTGAGGCCGGAGTTACCGAGCGGTAACGTCATACAGGCCGAGATCATCGATCTCAGCAGTCTTGACTTGCCACCGCTTGAAGAACCGACCGGGCCTACGCCTGCCGAACTTGAGCGCGAACGGCTTGCACAAGAACTCGAACAGCAACGCATCAAAGACTTGGCGCAGGAGCAAATAGACAAAGACGAGCAAGATCGACTTAAAGTTCAAGAACAAAAAGACGAAGAAGAGCGTGCGCGTTTAAAAACACAGGCTGACGCGAAGAAAGCAGACGATGCGAAGAAGGCTGATGAGTTGAAGAAAGAACAAATTCGACTCAAGAAAATTGCGGACGACAAAAAAGAACTAGAGCGCGTTGAGCGCAAGAAAGAAGAAGATCGCGCCGAGAAGGAAAAAGCTGATCGTATTAAGAAAGAAAAAGCAGATGCGCTGCGCATAGAGCAAGAGGCGATAGACGCCAAGAAAAAAGCTGAGCGTATTATAAAAGAGAAAGTAGAAAAAGACAGGCTCGCGAAAATTGAAGCGGACAAATTAAAAAAACGTAAGGCAGCTGCCAAAAAGAAACTGGACGAACAGCTTGCACGCGAAGAACAAATGCGTCTGATGATGGGCGTTGAGAACCAGCGGAATGAGGCTGTGGACAATGGTTTACTGGCCCAATACATCGCTCAGATTGTGGCCAGAGTCGAGAGCAAGTGGAATCGACCCCCCGGCGCCAAAGAGGGTTTGTCTTGCACTGTTCGAGTGTCGCAGCTTCCGGGCGGTGACGTGGCGAGCGTCGAAATTGGAGAATGCAATGGGGACGCTGTTGTTCAAGACTCGATTATAAGGGCAGTGAAGGGAGCTTCACCACTGCCCGAGCCGGCCGATTTAACGCTGTTCGAACGTAAACTGGTGTTTATCTTTGAACCTAAGTAACCGTGGCGTGGTCTGTTTAAGTTGTTGAAGTTTCGTTCAAAAAACAAGATTTATTAAGTTAATTGTGGCTAAATAGGCGCAGGTGACCTCTACAAAACGCAGGCAGGATATGTCCGGACTGCGAATGACCGTTTTGTCTATTATCTAACGAGTTTGACTATGACCCGACTACATCGTTTTTCTTTTGCCGTTCTGGCAGCCCTGTTGCTACCGGTTTGTCACGCGG
>QIGP01000011.1 GCA_003228965.1 Gammaproteobacteria bacterium | reverse complement strand
GCGAAATGTTGGTTTCGATGAGTTCGTTCATGTTGATTAAGTCGTCACCTATCGGCAGGCGGTATTCCACCGGTGCTTCAAGGCTGGTCTTCATTTTTAGTATTTGGCCGTAGATGGTCTTAACCTCGGTTTACAAGTGTTGGATTTCAGCGCGTTGTTGTGCTGCCGCTTGATATTGTACTGCTAAATTCAATGGTGTGGTTGAGGGGTTACTGTGGGAGCGGCTTCAGCCGCGATTGAATGCCATTGTCGAATTTAATCGCGGCTGAAGCCACTCCTACAGTAAATATTATCCCGCATCCAGAATCAGTTCTCTTCAGTAGTAGAACTTAAACCGTATACCCACCATCAACCACAATACACTCACCGGTGGTGTAGCTGGCAGCGTCTGACACCAGGTACAAAACGGTGCCTGCCATTTCTCTTGGTTCAGCATGACGATGCATCGGAATTTGTTGAAGCGCCATTTTGTAAATGTCTTCATTGGAAAAAAGTGCCCCGGCAAATTTGGTTTTAGTCAGACCAGGCAGCAGGGCGTTAACCCGAATGTTGTGAGGGGCACATTCTTTGGCAAACGATTGAGTCATATTAACTACGGCTGCTTTGGTAATGGAGTAGATCCCCTGGCCCGGCCCAGGTTTGAGTGCGTTTATGGAAGCTGTATTGACGATAGAACCGCCATCGTTATCGCGCATCAGTTTTCCGCCTTCAATGGACATGAAGAAGTAGCCGCGAATGTTAACGTCAACAGTCTTGTTAAAAGCGCCAAGGTCGGTGTCGAGAATATGGCCGAAATACGGGTTGGCAGCCGCATTGTTGACCAAAATATCCAGTTTGCCGTGGATTGATTTGATGTGTTCGAAGATGGTCGAGATGTCATCCATGTCGCCAACATTGCAGGCGAAGGCTTCAGCGCTGCCACCAGCGCTTGTTATCGAGTCGGCCACAATCTGGCACCCGTCAATTTTGCGGCTCGATACAATGACATGAGCGCCTTGTTCCGCCAGTAAATTGGCAATTTCTTCGCCGATGCCTCGGCTGGCGCCCGTAATAAGGGCGATTTTTCCGGTTAAGTTAAATAGCTCTGTGGTCATAGTGTCCTCGATGAGTCTGTGTGACAACGCTCACGTCGTTATTGCGAGCGCCAAGGGGTTAGGTCATTGCGAGCCCGAAGGGCGCGGCAATCTCTTAATGATACCGTGGCCTAACTGATTGAATCCACAGCAACCAGACGGAGATTGCCACACCCGTTTCGCGAGCTCGCAATGACGGAATTACGCTTGCCACACCCGTTTCGCGGATTCGCAAAGACGAATCAATGTGGCAGGCGCTTTCCCGAAACCGTTCGATTGTGTATTGTGGCTAGCCAGTTTACGCTGCACTGTGTCATTTCTCCAAATGAATAACCGACGACGAGTCACAGACTTGCCACCCACGAAATTAGAAGAGGCCAGACCCGATGTTTAAAGGTAGTGCTATTTGTGTCACCCAACTCGAAGCCGGTATTGCCGAGCTCAACTTTGATCTGGCAGGCCACTCGGTCAACAAGTTCAACGCGCATACTATTGGCGAGCTTAGCGACGCGCTCGACGCGCTCGAAAGTGCCAGTGACCTAAAAGGTGTCATTGTCACTAGTGGCAAGGGCGTCTTTGTTGTAGGCGCTGACATTACAGAATTTGGCTCGATGTTTGGAGTGCCGGACTTTAACAAAGCCGAAGATCTTAACAACACGAACTTAAATCGCCTCGAAACCCTTAACGTACCGGTTGTTGTTGCCATCAACGGCTACGCGCTCGGTGGTGGGCTCGAGGTTTGTCTTGCTTGCGATTTCAGGGTGATGAGCACTGCTGCAAAAGTCGGCCTGCCTGAAACCAAGCTAGGCATTATTCCTGGCTGGGGCGGAACTGTACGTTTACCGCGCATTTCAGGAGCCGATACTGCCATTGACTGGATTGCCTCTGGTAAAGACCAGCGACCTGATGTGGCCTTAAAAGCAGGCGTCGTAGACGGCGTTGTTGCGCCAGAACATCTTCGCGGCGCGGCGCTTAAAGTACTGCAAGCCGCTATCGACGGAACTATGGACTACCAAAGCCGTCGCGCACAAAAAATGGCTCCGCTCAAGCTTAACCAGGTTGAAGCGATGATGGTCTTTGAAACCTCCAAAGCCTTTGTTTTAGGTGCTGCGGGTCCAAATTATCCGGCTCCAATTGTCGCGATTGAATGCATGCAAAAAGCAGCAGGGTTGGGTCGCGATGAAGCGCTCGCTATTGAAGCCGAAGGTTTCATGAAAATTGCAGACACTGAGTCGGCGACAGCGCTCATCGGTATCTTCTTAAGTGACCAGTTGCTTGCGAAGAAAGCCAGGGGCTGGGCAAAGAAAGCGGACAAGAAGGTTGAGCAGGCTGCTGTGCTGGGTGCCGGCATCATGGGCGGCGGTATCGCTTACCAGTCGGCATACAAAGGCATCCCGATTAAAATGAAAGACATCAACCAGGAGGGTCTGAACCTTGGTTTGTCTGAAGCCGGTAAACTATTAAGTAAGCGCGTTAATCGTGGGCGCATGAAAGTTGAGCAAATGGGTAAAGTGCTCGCCACTATCGACCCTATGTTGTCGTACGACACGTTTGAGAACGTCGATATTGTGGTTGAGGCGGTTGTTGAGAATCCGAAGGTTAAGCACATTGTATTGGCGGAAGTCGAAAAGAAAGTAAATCCGGATGCGATTATTGCTTCCAACACATCAACTATTTCAATTACCTGTTTGGCCGATGCTCTCGAACGACCTGAGAATTTCTGTGGCATGCACTTCTTTAACCCTGTACACGCCATGCCTCTTGTCGAAGTGATTCGCGGCGAAAAATCATCGGACACCGCTATCGCACGTACCGTGGCTTACGCCAACGCGATGGGCAAGAAAGCCATTGTGGTTAACGACTGCCCGGGCTTCCTGGTCAATCGCGTACTGTTTCCTTACTTTGCAGGCTTCATGGGTCTGGTTAAAGACGGCGCCGACTTTCAGGCAGTCGACAAAACGATGGAGCGTTGGGGTTGGCCGATGGGCCCAGCCTACCTCATGGACGTTGTCGGCATTGATACCGGTTCTCACGCGGAAAAAGTTATGGCCGAAGGATTCCCGGACCGCATGACCAAGACGTTCAAGACGGCGGGTGACGTGATGTATGAAAACACACGTTACGGTCAGAAAAATGGCAAAGGGTTTTACGTCTACGAACTCGACAAGCGCGGCAAACCAAAGAAAGTCGTTTCACAAGAGACGTACGAATTGCTGAAACCTCACACCGAGACGATGAAAGATTTTGACAAGGAAGAAATCATTGCACGCATGATTGTGCCAATGGCGACTGAACTTGCACGCTGCCTCGAAGAGAAAATTGTCGATTCGCCAGCCGAAGCCGATATGGCCCTGGTATACGGCGTGGGTTTTCCTCCTTTCCGGGGCGGTATTTTCCGCTGGATAGACAGCATTGGCATCGAGAACTTTGTGGCTATGTGCGACAAATACCAGCATTTGGGCAAGCTTTACGAAGCCACTCCAACCATGCGGGAAATGGCGGCGTCAGGCGCCAAGTACTACGGCTAGTTGCTTGAGAATTTCTCAACTATTAACACTTTAGATTAAGACTGATCAGGAATTATACATATGAGTACCAATCCAAGAGATGCCGTCGTTATTGATTTTGCCCGTACCGCCATGGGTCGTTCCAAAGGCGGTTGTTTTCGCAATACCCGAGCTGACGAGTTGAGCGCCGAAGTTATCAAAGGAATGCTCGCGCGCAACAGTGCAATTGACCCTGAAACCATTGACGACCTCATTTGGGGTTGCGTCATGCAGCGCGACGAACAAGCTTTCAATCTCGCCCGATTTGTCGGTTTACAGGCTGGTTTGCCTCACACGGTTCCCGCGCAAACGGTGAATCGTTTATGCGGCTCTTCCATGTCGGCGATGCACACAGCCGCTGTCAATATCATGGCTTGTGTTGGCGATGTTTACGTTGTCGGCGGTGTAGAACACATGGGCCACATCGACATGAACAAGGGAGTTGACCCTAACCCCGAGCTTGGACTGCATGTGGCCAAAGCCGCTGGTAGCATGGGCATGACTGCAGAACTTCTCGCCATGATGCACGGTATTAAACGTGAAGACATGGACGCGTTTTCGGCGCGGTCACACCACAAAGCCGCTGAAGCACGCGCAAGCGGCAAGTTCGCTGGCGAAATCGTTCCTGTAATGGGTCACGACGAACAGGGTGCTCCGTATATGGTCGAGCATGACGAGACTATTAGGCCTGATACCACGGTTGAAGCTCTTGCCGCGCTACGTCCCGCGTTCAACCCTAAAGGCGGCACTGTAACAGCAGGCTCTTCGTCTCAAATTACTGACGGCGCATCCGGCATGATTATCATGTCCGCAGAGCGTGCCAAGTCGCTTGGGCTTAAACCTAAAGCCAAAATTACTGCAACAACACTTGCAGGCGTAGATCCTTCAATCATGGGTTATGGCCCCGTACCGTCAACGCAAAAGGCGTTGAAAAAACTGGGCATGACCATGGGCGACATTGACTACGTAGAGCTCAACGAAGCGTTTGCCGCTCAATCGTTACCTGTGCTCAAAGACCTAAATCTGCTGGACGATATGGACCATAAAGTGAACGTGCACGGCGGTGCAATTGCTCTTGGCCATCCGTTCGGTTGTTCGGGTACCCGCATTTCCGGTTCCTTGCTCACGGTGATGGAACAGCAAAACATGAACGTGGGCATATCCACCATGTGCATCGGGCTTGGACAGGGTATTACCACCGTGATGGAACGCCTTAATTAAGGGGTGTGGCAATCATAACCCCGTCATTGAACTCGCGAGGTGGGTGTGGCAATCATAACCTCGTCATTGAACTTGCGAGGCGGGTGTGGCAATCATAACCCTGTCATTGAACTTGCGAGGCGGGTATGGCAATCATAACCTCGTCATTTCGTCATTGCGAACTCGCGAAGCGGGTGTGGCAATCTCCATCAGGTTGCAGTGGCTTCAATTAGTTGAGCCACGGTAACCGGACGGAGATTACCGCGCCCTTCGGGCTCGCAATGACGAAGTGTACGGGCTCGCAATGACGAAGTGTACGGGCTCGCAATGACGAAGTATTCGGGCTCGCAATGACGACGTGAAGGTTTTCACATCGATAGCACACTATTTGAAACGAGAAACACTATGAAAGAAGCCGTAATTGTATCCACAGCCCGCACGCCCATCGGTCGTGCATTCAAAGGTGCCTTGAACAACATCAAGTCGCCCACCATGACCGCTCACGCGATCACTCACGCCGTGAAGCGCGCTGGCATAAATGGCGCTGAAATCGAAGATGTCATCATCGGTTCTGTATTGAATGCGGGAACGGCGTCGGGCAACGTGGCGCGAACGGCCGCGTTTGCGGCAGGCCTACCTGTTACGGCCGCTGCTCAAACCATTGATCGACAGTGCTCGTCTGGCGTTATGGCCATTGCGACCGCTGCGAAACAAATCGTCGTGGACGGCATGCAAATATGCGTGGCAGGCGGTCAGGACAATATTTCTGCGGTGCAGATGCCCTATTCGGAGTTGGCCTTGAAAACGGTTGACCCGAACGTTATCAAACACTATGAACATGCGTACATGCCAATGCTACAAACCGCTGAGTTTGTGGCGAAGAAATTCGGCGTGACCCGAGAGCAAATGGACGAATACGCGTTGTCTTCACAGCAGCGTACGGCTGCTGCTCAGGAGGCGGGTTTGTTCGACAACGAAATCGTTCCGATCACCGCAACCAAAGGCGTGTTCAATAAAGAAACCAAACAGATCACATACGAAGAGGTAACGCTCACCAAAGACGAAGGCAATCGCCCTTCAACGACGCTTGAGAATCTTCAGAATCTGAATCCTGTCATTGAAGGTGGCACGATCACCGCTGGCAACGCGTCACAACTTTCCGACGGCGCCTCGGCGTGTGTGGTGATGGACGCCAAGCTCGCGGAGCAGCGAAATTTACAACCGCTTGGCATATACCGCGGCATGGCCGTTGTTGGCAACGAACCCGAAGAAATGGGTATCGGCCCTATCTACGCCATACCGAAACTGCTCAAGCTGCATGGTTTGAGCATCGACGATATCGATTTGTGGGAACTTAACGAGGCGTTCGCCGTGCAGTGTCTCTACTGTCGTGACCACCTTGGCATAGACCCCGCCAAATACAACGTTAATGGTGGCGCTATTTCGATTGGCCATCCCTACGGTATGACTGGCGCTCGCACCATCGGTCACATGTTGCTCGAAGGTAAGCGTCGCGGCGCTCGCTTCGCCGTGTCTACGATGTGCGTAGGCGGTGGCATGGGCGCAGCCGCACTGTTCGAGCTGGCCTAAACCACTAACCACTATTGCTGGCGCCCTGTTCAGGGCGCCAGTGCGCTGGGTCCTGGCGCTTGCAAGAAGAAAAACTGAAACAACGCAATGTCGGCGAAATTAACCCGGTCATCGCCTGTCAGATCGGCATCCGGATTCCAGTGAGCTGATGCGGGCGTGCTCAGAAACGCAGACGTTAACATCGCGTAGTCTGCAAAATTTACCGCGCCGCTGTTATTCAAATCCGGGTCGCATAGATTACCGTAGCCGTCACCGTTCGAATCAAGCTGGCTCGTGTTGGCGTCGTAGATGCAGTTATCCATAAAGTCACGCACCAGGTCCACATCGGAATCAGGCGTGGCAAAAAAGCCAGGTGTAATTTCGTATCCCGTACTTGCGCTTGTGCCGAGTGCACTCGGTTGCGCTACCGAGCTTTCCAGCCCATAGTTGGCCGACATCGATGGGCCGCCCCCTGAATCGACAACAGACCAGGCTACGCCGTAGTTAGTGCTGGTCATGGGTTCAGCCAAGCTTAAGTTTGCGCTTGCAACAATAGCAGCACAGATTAGTATTTTTCGCGTGTTCATACCGTTCTCCTAAATCGCGTTCTTCTATTACCATCGCAAATAAAATGGCGTGTTGTCAACGCGCTTTTTTCGACATGGAAAAGGTCGTTTTTAGTGAGCCGATCTGTGTCCTAACCCGGTATGTCGTAGATCCAATGGAGTATTTATCCGTTTTTTTGCACATTCCAGAAATAAAAGTGAGCCACATTCTTCTCCGACCCGGTATGCCTGAATAATGGGCCGTTAGTGTCCTTGCTCTGCGACCGTTTAAGAATAAAACAGGAGAAGAACATGCAGTGGATGATCCGACTGGTAGCAGTACTGCTACTACTAACCATTTCAGCGCCTGGGGGCGTAGCCTATGCTCAAGTTCCTCAAACACTAAACTATCAAGGCTATTTGACAGACAGTGCCGGCCAGGCGCTGCTTGATTCAGAAGTCGTTGAATTTTCGATTTATGCCGCAGAGACTGGCGGTGCACCTCTATGGTCCGAATTTCAAAGCGTGTTTCCGGCGCAAGGTTTGTTTTCGACAACTCTTGGCAATACGGCTAACCCGTTTCCACCTGGCATGTTCAATACGCCACTGTACCTTGGTGTGAAAGTCGGTACGGACAATGAAATGACACCACGGGCAGCGCTGTCATCAGCGGCGTTTTCGCTGAAAGCACTGGATTCCGAAACACTGGAAGGGATGACTTCGTCTGACTTGGATCAGTCGTCAGATGTGGCTACTTTAAGTAGCGATTTGACAAATGGTTTATCGTCACTTCAAGCGCAAATAACGCAAGTGGGCTCCGATCTTGCCAGCGCGGAAACCACAATAACTCAGGTCGAGACGAACGTAACGACTGTAACCTTGGATGTTGCCCAGGTTGAGAACGATGTCTCTGTTATAGAGGGTGACATTACGTCGATAGAAAGCACGCTGACAGACAAACAGAACCGGGTTTTTCAATCCTGTGTTGCGGGTGCTTCAATTAGGCAAATTGCTTTGAATGGCTCAGTGACTTGTGAAGTAGACGACAGCGGGCCGTGGTTAACCAACAGTAGTTCTTATCCCTATATGGTTTTCGGTGGCCGAGTGGGTATCGGTACCAGCGCACCAGCGGCAGCTTTACAGATCGACGCGCCGATCGACGTTGACCCATTCCGGGCACGCGTCCAGTCCTCAACCAAACTGCGCGTTCATACGAACGGTAGTGTTTCGGTTGGTACGTCGTCGGCCGGACCAGAAAACGGGCTCTATGTATTAGGTAGTGTGGGCTTTGGCACGGCGGCTCCTCTAGCGCGTGTAACCACTACTGATAGCAACTGGCAATTTCAACTCGACAACAATGACTTAGGTGGTGACGACTGGTTTATGGGTGCAAGCTCCAATTCGTGGGCAGCAGGAGGTGGAAAATTTGTTTTGTCTAACACCAATAATTCCGGAGCAGCAGCAGTTGTCGTCGACGCCACTAACAACGTAGGCATCGGAAACCTGTCACCGAGCACTAGATTGCATGTAAGCGGTGGGTCGGATGTTAACCCGGTTTCGGGCGGATTTGTTACCATTGGTAACGATACCAGCTCGCACCTTGCTTTTGATAATAACGAAATTATGTCTCGTAACAACGGTAGCGTTGCCGTACTGGCGCTCAATGCCGAAGGAGGCCAAGTGACTATTAATTCCGGCGGCACACGAGACGCAAATGCACTGAAAGTCGTGGGGAGGGTCGATTTTGATAACGGTGGTAATAGCGGTATGCGCATTACTGCAACGACCTCAAGCCCGACCAGTGCACTTTTTGAGCCAACCCAATTTGAAGAAGGCTTGGTAGGCGGAAGCGTAAGGCCTTTTTGGCGCATGTATAGCCGTGAATTTTATGCTCAGAGTGCGCTTCAATATAGAACGTATTCTGATCGTTCTTTGAAATCCAATATTGCCCCAATACAAAGCGCTATCGATACCATCAAAGCGCTAGAAGGCGTGAGCTACGAGCTGACTACTTCACCTATGGGTAAAAGAGAGCGCGCATTGACCGCAGAAGAACAGTTCGTCAACGACAATCAACTTGGCTTCATCGCCCAGGACGTGGCCAAAGTGCTGCCTCAGTTGGTTACGGAAGATGAATCAACAGGCCTTAGAACGGTGGCCTACATGGGCGTGATCCCCGTGCTCGTCGAGGCGCTCAAAGAGCAGCAAAAGCAGTTGGAGGCGCAGCGCGCAGAGCTTGACGAGCTCAAAGCACGGCTGAAATAGAAGCCTTGCTGACTTGCCAGGTATTTGGCATATATCCCGGCGCAGTGGACGCGTCGGGTTTTTTTTAGCAACGCGATGATTACACCGGAAACTTTTCACGACGCGTTTAATCGCTATACTGTTCTTCTGACTACAGCGCAGGGGATTCAGTGGGCGGCCAGGAACAAATTACACAGCTATTGCAGGCAGCGGCCGATGGAGACCGTCATGCCAGCGATGAGCTTTTTACGACCGTGTATCAGGAGCTGCGCAAGATCGCGCGTGCCCATCGTAATCGCTGGCAGGGCAATCCAACGCTGAATACAACGGCGTTAATTGGAGAGGCATATCTTAAGCTAGCCAGGAACGATTTAGCCACGTACGAAAGCAGAACGCATTTTTACGCGACAGCATCCAAAGCCATGCGTCAGATTCTTATCAGCTACGCCGAACGAGCTGCGACGGCCAAAAGGGGCGGCGACGTGATCCACGTAACCTTGGCCGAGCTTGCACTGGACGGCGGCGACACGCTTGATGATCTGCTGGTCATCAACGCGTTGCTTGAAAAACTCGAAGAAGAAAATCCGCGACATGGCAAACTCTTCGATTGCCGCGTGTTTGGCGGCATGACTATTCAAGAAACAGCTACGGCGCTTGGCGTGTCTCCTGCCACCGTCAAGCGCGACTGGACGCTCTTAAGCGCCTGGGTTTATCGAGAAACACAAAGGGAACGGCATAGCTAGATTCGGCGCTGCCGCCGCCAAAGCAGGAGCATCAAATAATGCTTATAACGCCAAAGGCTGAAAAACTATTCAACGAAGCACTGACGCTAGCACCCATTGAGCGTGAGGCTTTCCTGGTCAAGGCTTGTTCCAGCGATAAAGTGCTGCTTGACGAAGTCAGTTCACTCCTCACCGCCGCCAACGAATCCGAAGCCTACTTTGACGGTCTGTCCAGTAAAGTGAGTCTTACGTCGCTTGCGCAGTCCGACGAAGTAAACGTAACCGGAAAAGTGCTGGGGCAGTGGAGACTTCTAAGCCTGCTGGGCCGTGGCGGCATGGGTTCGGTCTATCTTGCAGAGCGCGCCGACGGCCAGTTTGAGAAGCAGGTGGCGCTTAAAACGCTACCCATAGGTCTCGACAACGAACTTGCGCGAACACGTTTTATCAACGAGCGCCAAATCCTGGCGCGGCTTGTACACGACAATATTGCACGCCTGCTCGACGGGGGTGTAAGCGAAGACGGCACTCCGTACTTCGTCATGGACTATGTCGAAGGCAAACGCATCGACTCCTACTGTCGGGACCACCGCTGTACTATCGGTCAGCAAGTAGATTTGGTCATTGAAGTGGCTCGCGGCGTGCAGTTTGCCCACCGGAACCTGATTATCCACCGCGATTTAAAGCCAACTAACATTCTGGTCGACGCGACTGGCCATGCGCGCCTTCTGGATTTCGGTATTGCCAAGGTGCTTGAGTCTACCGGGCAACGAGAAGATTTGACGATAGTCGCGCAGCGGCCGGTTACTCCGGCGTATGCGAGTCCTGAAATGTTGCGGGGCGAGTCGGTCGACGTGACTACCGACGTCTATTCCCTGGGGGCCGTGCTTTACCAATTGGTGACAGGATCACTGCCGCTCGCTATTGAAGGGCTGAATCTGGCGGAGCTGCACGCGCACGTGAGTACCGCAACCCCGGTTCTTGCCAGCAGGCTCAATGGCAAAGTCGACGGCGATTTGGATGCGGTGCTTGCAAAAGCATTGGCGAAGAGTCCGTCTGAGCGCTACGAATCCGTCGAGAGTCTTGCACAGGATTTGCGTAACTGGCGTCAGGGCTTACCGGTAACGGCCAAGACGCCGTCCGCGTTTTACCGGGCGGGAAAATTTATCGGGCGCAATCTCGCGGGCGTGTCGCTGGCATCGATCGCCGTGCTGAGTCTGTGTGGATTTGCCGTATTCGCGAGTTATTCAGCGGCAAAGAATGAACAGCAGGCGTTGGCCATTGCAGTAGAACGAGATCGGGCGGAAGCCACTAAAGAATTCTTGGTCAGTATTTTCGATGCAGCCGGGCCAAAATCGGGGGGCGAAACGCTTACTGCCTTACAGATTCTGGAGGCGGGTAGTTTACGGATTAAGGACGAATTGGCTGACCAGCCACGGCTGCAGGCCGACATGTACGGCACGGTGGCTTACGTGTATTCAACGATGGGTGTCAATGATAAGTGGCGGGAGCTGCTTTATGAGCAAAAAGAACTTGTCGCAAAACTCGATGGTGAAGAGAGTCAGGCCTATTTTGACACTCTGCTGCAGCTTGCACAGGCTGAGGATATGTTGGGTGGTTATGACGCCGCAGAAGCGATCGCGCATGAGCTTATCAATATAAGCGAAGTTCTGGACGATAAAATCAATGAAGGTGAGGCTCATAACCGGCTGGGTAGAGTTTTACATCTCAAGGGAGACTACGAAGGGGCCGACCGGGAATACAGAATAACCTTGAGTCTGTATCAAAAGCTCCTGGGTAATGACGATATGCGCACGGCTTCTATTAAACTGGATATGGCAACACTGCTGGATCAGATGCAACATCAC
>QIGP01000328.1 GCA_003228965.1 Gammaproteobacteria bacterium | reverse complement strand
GAAGATTTTGCGGTTTTCGATAGTCTTGCTGGCTTTGTTAATATTGAAGTCTACCCGCCCAAAACTGCGAGTACTTGAAAAACTCGCAGTGACAGCAATGTCGTTGACAAAATGGGCAATTCCACGATGGTGGTGACCCGCGATGATCTGATCAACCAGTCCGTTTGGGAGCGCGAGAGCCACTTGTATGATTTCATCGTCAAGATCGCACGACGACAAATCGTTAGGGTCGTCAAAATTCGTACAGCTTCCGCCAGCATGTGCGGTGACAATAACGACAGCTGCGCCGCGAGCGCGTAGCTTGTGGGCTTCAGCGGCAATAGAATCGGCCAGAGGCGCTACGCGAAGACCGCGTACGTTAGCAGCAATGGTTGCGCCTAACGCCCCATAGGTCATCACGCCTATAACGCCCACTTTTATACCGGCGACTTCGACAAGCGTTGAGGGTTTAACGTTCGGCCAATTCACAGGTTGATTCGTGTTGATGTCAATGAGATTGGCTGCGAGCAATGGGAAATTAGCTTCTGTGGCCCGGGCTTTAAGCGCGCCACGAGCATCTGTATTTGCACCGTCGGGTGTTGAGCGTTCGCCTACCGGGCCAAAGTCAAACTCGTGGTTGCCAATAGTTGCGGCCGTATAGCCTAACGCGTTGTACGCCTCGACCATGACAGCGCCTTCTGACAGATTGGACTCAAGTGTTCCTTGCCACATGTCTCCGGCGTCAATCAGAAGTACGCCACCGTTGTCCTCAGACCGTTCAGCCCGGAGCGCGTTAACGTAACCAGAAAACACGGCCAGACCACCGCGTCGAGGTTGAGCAACTAACTGTCCGTGGACGTCGTTGGTGCCAACGATTGAGATGACTACGCTTTCACCCCCGGGGCTGGGCGGTGACTGGTGAGTACATCCGTTTGCAAGTAAAAGGAAGGCGGAAACAAGGGCGTAGCGTAGTCCTTGCCTGGAACAAGTTGGGAGTGGGTAGGTCATTTTCTGTTCCCTATAGTTTTTTTTGGTGGTTGCGTTTTTTAAGTAAAGATCGCTATTGTATCAGTGAATATTCAACCTCGCCCTGGCATTTAATAGTGCCTTTAACCACCCAGCTAAAATCAGTCGACTTCCGGGTGGCGCACCCGGCCCCACATGTACATGGCCAATACAGCGAAGGTGCATGCGGCGGCACACCATAGCGGAACGTGCTGTAGCCAGGAAGGACGCTCATCATAAGCCCAGTGCGCGATGAAGAACGAAAGTTCACCGGCAATCACTAGTGAGTTGATCGACCAAAATACAAGCCACATCCAGCCGTCCACAAACCGGCGATAGAGCACCAGTAAGTCGCCAAGCCCAATGCGAGTGACGGCCAGACACGTGTAAAACAAGTGTACGGCCACAACAAAAGGAGTAAGTCCTGCCTGAACCAATAACACAATGCCGAGCGTGCGAGACTCGTTGCCCAAAAACACGGCCATCATAGTGACAAGGCACGTTGTAGCAAGCGTAATGAATAAGCTGGTTAAGAATAATCGCATACTTGAATATCCGCGGTTATTGAAACGGCTGTCTCAAGTGGGGTTGCAGGTACGCAATGCAATATTGCATTTACAGAAGATCGTATTTGATTGGCTATTGGCCATAAAAAAGCGGTGTGCGTCGTCACGCACACCGTCATACCGAACAGGTTTACTCGGCTACCTGAGCTCCTTCGACAATTACTCTCATGTTCTGGAGCTGACTCTGATCTTTTATTGGGCCGAGTCGTGTAGTGAGATTGCGTACCTGTTTCGCGGCCAGTGACTCTCTTACGTTAAGCTGTTCTTTTTGCGTAATTTGACCTTGTTGATTTAACACAACCACAGCGAGCTGCACGTTACGTATGGCAACCGGAGCGGCGTTTTGCAGCTGCACCATAAGATAGCCACGCTGGTCGAGGCCAAGACGCGCTTTAACGTAACGCTCAGGGTGACTTTGAAGCTGCAGTTTAGCAAGCTTAGCGCCAGCGGCTCGTCCAACATCGGAGTTGGATGTTGCGGCCTGCTCAAGAAATTTAACGGCTTCCTGGTTGCGACCGGTTTGCAGTGCAATTATGCCAAGCTGGTGGTACGCCGTAGCGGTAGGTAACAGGCGAATGCTTTGCTGGAAGTCGCGTTCCGCCACCTGCCAGTTACCCGTTGCGAGGTTAGCAAGACCGCGTGTCAGGTAAGGTTGGAAATAATTGTTGTTTCGTTCAAGCGCGGTGTTGTAGTACTGGATTGCACTGGCATTATCACCTTTCCCACGATACGTGTCGCCGAGCAGGCTATAAAATTTGCCTTCTCTAGGCTCGAGATTAATCGCCTGTTGTGCAAGTTGAGTGGCGCGCTGGAAGTCGCCCTTTCTCATGGCGGCAACGGCGTCGTCGTGCGCCTTGTAAGCGGGCGCATTGCGTTTTATTCCTGCAATCATTTGCTGATATCGCTCACGACCGTAATCGCCACCCGGCGGTAAGGTCGCCAGCGTTCTACGATTGGTGTCGACACGCTGTTGAGAAGGGGGATGGGAGGCGAACAGTCCCGATATAAAGTCGGTACGGCGACCGGCGCCTTTGGAAATTTTAACGAAGGTATTTTGCAGATCGACTGCGGCCGCCGGGTCGTAGCCTGCTTTGGACATGAAGCGCATGCCGTACAGGTCAGATTCAAGTTCTTTGTCGCGGCCGTATTTGTTTGATATAAGCTGAGCTCCGAGCGACGCTGCGCCTACCACGTATTGCGCGTAGTCATTGTCGCGCTGAGAAATTTGCAGGGCGAGCATGCCGGCTTGTAGCAACATGCCGCGGGTCATGGCGCTGGCGCCGTGGCTCGCAGCAGAATGCGTTACTTCGTGACCCAATACAGCCGCCAATTCCGCTTCACTGTTCATTTCTGTCAACAGGCCGCGATTAATCGCGATTTTACCGCCGGGCATGGCCCAGGCGTTGGGTACCGAGTTGTTCAATATGGTGAATTCGTACGGCAGGTTTACGTTGCTTGCACGCGCGACCCGGCTACCCACTTCCTGTACGTAGGCCGTGAGTTCAGGTTCGATGGTGTAGTCGCCACCCTGCATTTGGCGAGAAGGTGAGTACTGCTGTTCGCCAATGGCGCGCTCTTGCGCGCTGCTCACCAGTTTGAGCTGTGTCTTGCCGGTAACCGGGTTCGATGCGCAGCCTGAAATGGTGAGTATCAAAACGACCGCTGAGAGTAGAGCTCTGTTCATGTTGGGTTCCTCAAATGTGGCGGGCTATTGCTGCCAGTTCAGGATCACTTTGCCGGACTGTCCCGAATTCATGATCTCAAATCCTTGTGCAAACTCGTTGACCGGAAAGTGATGGGTGACTATATTGTCCACTTCCAGTCCGCTTTGCAGCATGCTGGTCATTTTATACCAGGTTTCGAACATCTCACGACCGTAGACACCTTTTATTACCAATCCTTTGAAAATGACCTGGTTCCAATCTATCGCAGTGTCGTCTGGAGGGATTCCAAGCAGGGCCAAACTTCCGCCGTGGTGCAACATATCGACCATAGTGCGCAAGGCGTCGCCATTGCCGGACATTTCGAGCCCCACGTCGAATCCTTCGGTCATGCCCAGTTCCGACATTACATCGTCCATGGAATCGCTTATAACGTTGACTGTCCGGGTGGCACCCAGTTTTTTGGCAAGCGTCAGGCGGTAGTCGTTTATGTCGGTCACCACAATGTGACGCGCACCCACGTGCCGTGCGATGGCCACGGCCATGATGCCGATAGGGCCGGCTCCGGTGATTAAAACGTCTTCACCCACCATATCGAAAGACAACGCCGTGTGGGTGGCGTTGCCAAGAGGGTCCAATATAGAGGCGATGTCGTCCGTAATGGAGTCAGGTAGTAAAAAGGCGTTTGATGACGGAATGCAAAGATATTCCGCGAAGCTACCGGCACGGTTTACACCCACACTTTCGGTGGCTCGGCACAGATGTCGTCTGCCGGCTCTACAGTTACGACAAAAGCCGCAGGTCAAATGGCCTTCACCGGAAACGCGATCGCCGAGTTTAAACCCGCGTACTTCTGAACCCATTTCGACAATTTTGCCAACGTACTCGTGGCCAACAGCTATGGGTACGGGTAAGGTTTTTTGCGCCCACTCATCCCAGTTATAAATGTGCATATCGGTGCCGCATATGGCGGTTTTGTGAATCTTGATCAGAACGTCGTTGTGACCAACGTTCGGTTCAGGAATATCCTGCATCCATAGGCCAGGTTCGGCATAGGCTTTAACAAGTGCTTTCAACACAAGCTCCCTTAGTCGACTTATTTTAAGTCTTTGGTGTTAAGTCTTTATTGTCGATGAACAAGCGCCATCGAGCGTTGAACTAAATCATCGCGTAAATAGTTCGGTTTAGTCTTTATCTGAACCGATGAGGCCAAGGACTTCTCCTACCTCGGTAAAGGCGGCAATAGCGGCATCGAGGTGCTCTTTCTCGTGCGCCGCCGACATTTGCGTGCGAATTCGCGCTTGTCCTTCTGGCACAACCGGGTACGCAAAGCCTACGACGTAGATGCCACGTTCGAGCAGCATGTCGGCCATTTTTGTGGCAATACTTGCGTCTGTGAGCATCACTGGAATAATAGGATGAGAGCCCGGCAGCAGGGTGAAACCTGCCTGTTCCATTCCTTCACGGAAGTACTTTGAGTTTTCGTGAAGCTTAACGCGCAAGTCGTCGCTATTTTCGAGAAGATCCATGACTTTGAGCGCAGCCGCGACCAGTGGCGGAGCTACAGTATTTGAAAAGAGATACGGACGTGACCGCTGTCGCAACCAGCCGATGAGCTCTTTGCGCCCGCTGGTGTAACCACCTGCAGCACCTCCAAGTGCTTTGCCAAGCGTACCGGTAATCAGGTCCACCTTGCCCATGACGTTGTGGTGCTCGTGGGTACCGCGGCCACCGCTACCCATAAAGCCAGTGGAGTGGCAGTCGTCCATCATGGTCAAAGAATTGGACGATTCGGCGAGCTCACAAATACGGTCCATTTTGGCAATGGAGCCGTCCATCGAAAATACTCCGTCGGTTACGATCATGCGCATGTTTGAGCTTACCGAGTCACTGAGTTTGGATTCAAGATCTTGCATGTTGTTGTTTTGGTAGCGCAGTCGACGGGCTTTGCTCAGGCGAATGCCGTCGATGATACTGGCGTGGTTGAGGCTGTCGCTGACCACAGCGTCTTTTTCGCCGAGTAAAGTTTCGAAGAGTCCGCCATTCGCATCGAAGCACGAAGGGTACAAAATGGTGTCGTCGGTGCCTAAAAAGCTGGACAGTCGTTCTTCAAGTTCCTTGTGAATGGTCTGTGTACCGCAAATGAATCGCACTGAGGCCATGCCAAAGCCGTAGTCGTCCAGACCTTTCTTGGCGGCCTTGATAACCTCGGGATGATTGGCAAGCCCCAGGTAATTGTTGGCGCAAAAATTGAGTACGTCGCGTTCTCCCACTCGTATTCGGGCACCTTGTGGCGATTCGATGAGTCGCTCAGCCTTATACAATCCAGACTTTTTGAGTTCGGCGGTTCGTCTTCTCATTCGTTGCAAAAATTCGGTGGTCACAAAACGCTCCTTTGTAGTACCTTCGAAGTGTATCAGGCAACACCAACAGGGTGGCGTATTGTGCGTCAAAATGATCCCGACACCAAAAGTGTCCGACTCGACCAGTGGCTTCACGCGGCGCGGTTTTTCAAAACGCGCGCGTTCTCGGCTCAGGCGATTAAATCCGGGCGTGTGCTATTGAACGGCGCGCGCACTAAACCGGCTCACGCGCTCAAGATTGACGATGTATTGAGCATTCGGCGCGATACCCTCCATATGGAAATCGTGGTGGTTGCGCTTAGTACGCGCCGCGCCGCGGCATCCATCGCTACTACGTGGTACTGCGAGACCGAAGACAGCCGGATTGCGCGGGAGACTCAGGCTGAACAAAGGCGCCTGGGAGCGGCTTTGTCTACCGGTCCAGATCGTCGTCCCGACAAGAAATCGCGCCGCAAAATCATCCAATTTAACCGCGATACTCAGTAATCAACCTCAATGGTTGTCTTTTAGGGTAGGGGGCGGTAAAAGGGCTGGCTTGGTATGTATTTGGTGCGTTTAACGTACTCTATAAGGACTTCCCTATGTCGACGACTATTGATTTCTTGGTCAACGCTTTCGAAAGAGATGTGACACCCTTAAACGACGCCATTAATCGCCTGTATCTGGCCGATGAGACCGAGTGCGTCGAGGCGGTGCTTAAGCTTGCAATTTTGGACGATGCGGCACGCCTGCGGGTTAAAGCCAGGGCAACCGAGCTTGTGACAAGTGTCAGGGACAACCGCAAACGCGCGGGTGGGCTCGATGCGTTCTTGCAGGAATACGACTTGTCGTCGCAAGAAGGCATTGTACTGATGTGTCTGGCCGAAGCGTTACTGCGGGTTCCAGACGGTGACACAGCCGACAAACTCATTCGCGATAAACTGCGCAGCGGTCACTGGAAAGGTCACCTCGGTGGTAACCGCTCCATCTTCGTCAACGCCTCCACCTGGGGCTTGATGCTTACCGGGCAAATATTGGGCGCTGAAAAAGAAGCTATCGATGACCCTTCTTCGTTTATGGAAAAAATGGTTGCTCGCGCCGGAGAGCCGGTTGTGCGTACAGCCATGCGCCAAGCCATGCGCATAATGGGCAAGCAGTTTGTCATGGGGCGCAACATTGACGACGCGCTGAAGCGCTCGCTCAAGAAAGACAATCGCGACTACCGCTATTCGTTCGACATGCTGGGCGAAGCTGCGCTAACCGCTAAAGACGCGCGTCGCTATTTTGACGCTTACTCAATGGCCATTGAGC
>QIGP01000075.1 GCA_003228965.1 Gammaproteobacteria bacterium | reverse complement strand
GTCAGAACCGCTTGAAATCATTTTTAGCACCTGTGGTGAATGAATGTCGAGGTACTCGTGTGTCACCTGGTCAAGCGCGATAGCGAAGTTTCTCGCTCTGAGGTAGTTGAGCAAGTATTCACGTGAATCTGGCAGCTTCAGGCTGTTGAGCGACTCGATCTGGCCCGTGTTGGCGTTTTTATACGGATAGATCAGCAACTTTACTTGCTCTTTGAAGAGCCGCCCAAAACTCTCCAGAATGCCGCCATCAAGGTCCTCGTAGTACGTCTCGTTGAACAAACTCTGTAATGTGGCGAGACCAAGGGCAAGCCCGATTTGTCGGTCGGTGTAGCGACTTAAGTAGGCGACAAGACGATGGTATTCCTGAAAATCTGAAATCATCACAATACAGCCTGTCGTTGATATAACGTCGGCGCGACTTATAAAGTCCTCCAGACACACTTCACTATTTTCTTTCAGGTTGTGCATCGAAATTTCCATGATGGGAAGAATCTCGCCTGAATCGCCGTCGCACAGAATCTCAAAATGCGCCTGTGCGCTTTCCAACATATCGATATTGACGTGAGTAATGGGCCTAAAACGACCACGCTGAACCAAAAGATTGCGTTTGCGTAGCACTTCAGAGGGCTGCAGTACAGTTCCGTCTGCAGAGAACATAGCTGCGCCGGTCAACCCAAGTTGAACCAGGTGTAGACTCAATACCCGGTTGTCGACCTCTTCGAAAGCGGCTCCGCTGACATCGATCATATCTATTTCAATGCGTCCTGGTGCGATGCCGTCGGCCAGTGATTGAACCAATTGACGAACGTTGTCGAAATACTTGTAGGCGCCGTAAATAAGGTTCACTCCAGCAACGCCCAATGCGTCCTGTTGTTCGGAATTGTTGTCGTCGAGCATGCGAACGTGAATGACAATTACGCTGTCGGCGCTCTTGGGCGTCGCTTGAAATCGAATGCCCATCCAGGCGTGGCACTCGTTGGTACCGTGGTAGTTACGCGCCGATACAGTGTCGGCAAACGTAAAGAAGCTGGACGTGTCACCACGTTGATCCGAGAGCCTTTCCCGATTCAGGTTTTGTTCGTGCTCCAGCATGGCTTCTAGTCTTTGTCGACTTACGTAACGTTTACAGTCTCCGTATATAGCGTCACTGACCTGCATGTCGTAGGCGGAAATGCTCTTGGATATGGTGCCAGCCGCGCCGCCTGCCTGAAAGAACCAGCGCACAACCTCTTGGCCCGCACCAATTTCAGCAAACGTGCCGTAGCGATCTGAATCTACATTAATCTCACACGCTTTTTCGCGAGTTGTCGGTAAACTATGCATCATTGGCATCCGTTTCAAAATTTTAAGGAGAAATTTGCGCGCATCAGTCTCTTTAGCGACCGCTGTCTGTTGCACTTGAATTGTGCAGCTATGCGGCGGCCAGATGTTGATTGACTATAGGTGGCGGTGTGTTTCTGGAACTTGCTGGAACGCCATGTAGACCCAAACTGCGGGAAATTTTATCAACTATTTTCCTAACCGATAGATGACGATACAGCGCTAAGGTCGTCCAAAATTCGGTAAGAGCCTGTTCGGCTCTCGAGGCGTGCCTTGATCCTTTTTGCAGGGCCGGTAATCCAGGCCACAATGTCGTCCGCAGGCACTGGCCGCCCGACCAGGAACCCTTGTCCCTCATGACAACCCATGTCGGCCAAAGTACGCAGCTGATAGGCCGTTTCAATCCCTTTGGCTGTAACACTTAGTCCAAGTTCTGCTGCCAGACCGATAATGGTACGGAGAATCACAATACCGTCGTGATCGCTACCAAGTGTACTCACCAACGAATCGTCGAGTTTCAGTCCATCTATAGAAAATTGACCCAGATAGTACATGGACGCATGTCCGGCTCCGAAGCCGTCGACATCAATTTTGATGCCGTAGTCTCTCATCGTCGCAATATTGTCCATTGTGGTTTTGCTTTTTTCGAGCAGTACTGCCTCTGGAATCTCAACACGAATTTGCGCACCGTTTACTTTCGAACGTTTTAAGTCAGCGACGATTTCGCGACCAAAATTATGTATGGCAATCTCTTGCGCGTCGACGTTAAGAAAGACCGCGATATCACGGCTCATTTGCGACTTCCAAAGCTTCATAGACTCAGCAGCGGCAAATCTCATGAGCCTGCCAATCTGTGGCATAAGCCTGGCCGATTGCGCTATGGGTATGAATTCACCCGGCATCACAATGTCACCACTGGGCCTGATCCAGCGGCACAGTAGCTCGAGACCGACAACTTCGAAGGTGTCGAGCGAAATTTTAGGTTGATAGTAAGGTTGGAATTCACCGTCATCCAGTGAATTCCTGATTGACAACTCAAGTTCCCGACGCCTCATCATGGTTTGATCCATTTGCTCGTCGTAAAGGGCTACCCCTTTGCGGCCAGCTTTTTTAACTTTATACATCGCAAGGTCGGCACTGTGCATTAGTGTCTCTACGTCGCTACCGTGCGCCGGATACATGGCACCACCTATACTGGCGGACAGGGAAAACTTTTGCCCTTCGAACGAAAAAGGCCGGCTAAGTCGTTCAAGAATTTTTTCAGACCAGGCCATGGCTGATGCGACGCTCGGAATACCCTCTAGAACGACCGCGAATTCGTCACCGCCAATTCGGGCGGCCGTATCACCTGTACGAATTGAGGCTTCAAGCTGCCGTGCAAATGCCCTGAGTAACGCGTCACCAGCATGATGACCGTGGCAGTCGTTAACGAGTTTGAATTTATCAAGGTCGAACAAAAAGAGCGCCACCATTTCGCCATGTCGATCGGCGTGGGCACAGGCTTTTTCCATCTGAAAATACATTTCCTGGCGGTTAGCAAGGTTCGTCAGGCTGTCGTACGACGCCAACTGCTTTAAGCGAAATTCAGCGGCTTTTCTTTCAATGGCGTAGCGAATTGTTCGGTGCAGCATCAGAAGCCCTTCCGGACCTTTCACAAGATAATCCTGAGCACCCTCTTGAATAACTTTTATCGCAAGGTCCTCGTCGGCGTTATTGCTTAGAACAATCGCCGGGATACGGTTGCGCGCGAGAGTAATTCTTTGGATAGATTCTATACCGTCTGCGTCGGGCAAATTAAGGTCTACAAGTACGACGTCGAACCGTTCTCGCTCAAGGCGGCTTAACGCGGCGTTGAGAGTTTCAACGCGCGTTACATTGAACTGCATATGCTTCTGGCGTGCGAGGGTGCGTTCTACCAACGTGGCATAGACCGAGTCGTCCTCTACAAGTAGAACATCCATATTAACTATCCACTAGTACATAAAATTTTCTATTTAGCGATAACGTGCGGGCACCTACATTTAGTGCGCACAGATAGTAGCGGCGTTTTGTGAAGTTACTTAAGCCTTTTCTTCTAAATATCAATGTTTTACATATGTGAAATACGCGTTTGTACGTAGTTAAATGTGATCCAGTTGCTTGAACGCGCACTACATCAAGTAGAAGTCAATAGTTTCCAGAATTTTACGAGAAATTTGGTACTTCGGTAATTACTACAATTCGTCAGTGTACAAGTAAAGAATTGCTCGAATTGAGCGCTAACGGTAGTGGGACGAACATCTCTTCTCGATTGTCGAAACCTTTCCAATTCCATCGTCGTTTACATCCAGCTGTGATGGGTTAGCGATTAAAGTGCAATTGTCCGTCGCGTCCGGTAGGCCATCTCCATCCGTGTCGTCGGTCACATTGACGCTGATGTCGTCAACATTTACGTTAAACGCATTGTCTATTGCCTTTGCCCTTAAGCCTCTCAGTCCAGACGGTCCGGATATACCCGTTAGCGCAACTTCGTAAGTGTTGTCGCTAACGATGGGTGCATCGAAGACTTCATCTTCGTCAGAAATCTCGCCATCACCGTCGATGTCAAATCGAACGGAGACACTTGCAATCCCTGTGTTATCCAGCGCTTCGACTCTAACGACGAGATCGTTGCCGGGTTGCACTATCTCCAGATCCTGCGGAGCCAAAATGGACAAAGTAGGGAGCGTTGAATCCCCCGGTCCGAAAGCATCAATGAACTCAGAATACGTCGGATGGAAGCTCGGGTCTCGACGTGGGTCCTCGGGATCCACGGAGGGTGCATTGGCACCGGCATTGTAAGAATTCCCAACAAGATGGGCCGTGTCATACGCTGCCATTTTCAAGTTGGCCCAATCCATAAATACCACGTCATTGAGGCCTGAATAATCTCTAACCACGGTTTGAGCTGTCAACGACATAATTTGGTCTTGGTCCAGAGTCACATACGCGTAATTCATGAGACTCATATAAGCATTGTTGAAACCGGCGCTGATATTGAGCAAGCCGCTTTCGGTGGTCGTGCCCCCGTGCACGAGGCTCAAATTGTGTCCTAGCTCGTGTGCGATGCCCTGTCCTTGAGTAAACGAGCTCCCAACCAAGGTGAGGTTGGCGTCTGGATAGGTATCCCTTTCTGCGGGTCCGAACCGAAGGATCATGTCGTTGCCCGGTCTTGCTTGGATGACGTCCAAACTGAGCAAAGCTTTATATTTGACGTCGATCTCGACACGGCCGAGACGAGTCCCCAGCAAAACAAACGTATCACCAGCCTGAGGGGTCGGCGTCCAATCGGCTGATACGGTAATAGTGTCTGACGTGTTGTCATCAATGAGTCGAATTTGTGGCGCGGCGGCACCGCTCGTCAATAGGATCGCGATACCTGCCAAATTCGAGGTGAAGGGTGAGGCGCTCATAGTTACTGTGTCCATATCACTCACTGAAGTGACGGTACCAAGAAATGGCGGCGCATTGTTGATTTCATTCCTGTCAAATCCGCCGCTGTTGTCGTTGTCGCCGAGTAAGGAGGCGAAATCCGATAGTACCGCATAGTGAAAAACAAGCTCTCGAGCCCATTTGTCTGATCCGCCGAAGAAATTATCCTTTATGTCGTGGAGGCTTCTCGCTCTGACACCAGGTTCTGTAATCAGGCCCGGTATCCCGAAATAGACCACATCCAAGTGTTCGGCACCACTTAACGTCGTGATTAACCCGCCGCCATCGCGAAGACCGCTGGTACGTTCACAGAGAACGGTTGTCCAAGAGCATCTGTCCCGTCACCAGCATCCATGAGAGCTGTTGAGGGTGTCGAGACAGTCATCGAGACACGTTGTATCGCTTCTCGGAAGTGGCATCTTATAATGAGCGTCACAGTCATACATACTTTCACCTTGTTGTTGAAGATACGAATTCGTTTTGTGAACACCCAGAGCACCACGTTGCATGGAACTCTATCATATACGGAATTAGGAAAAGCCGAAAAGAAAGCAACCCCTAGACATTATGTAGTGACCTACCCTCTCACCAACAAAGTTTAGTTGAGATCGAAAAAATGAAAAACTCGTACGCTGACCTGCGCCGGCTGATAGCTTCAACCAAGCCCTCGAAGCCGTTGCTCTTGCTCGCGGGGCTCTTCGTGCTGGTAGAAATAACCGCGACCCTTTGGTTTCCTATTTTGACACGCGACCTCGTCGATTTCCTCGGTGAAGGGCAGCAATTTGGGACGCTCCTGTGGCAACTTCTAGGTGTGCTTTTATCCCTTGCAATCGCCGGGGGGATAAGCCGATTTCTATTGGCGAAAGCGGGGCAAGCAGTTGTACGAACGCTGCGCACCGAAATTGCGTCAAAACTCATTCATCAACCTGTTCGATTTTTCGACGAACAAGCATCCGGAGAACTTGCCTCGAGAGTGGTGAACGATTCAACGGTCATATCGACGCTTGTTACAACGCAGATTATGAACCTTGTTTCCGGCGTGCTTCTATTAGTGGGATCGTCGGTTGTACTCCTGATTCTCGATGTCAAATTAACGCTGGTTCTGTTCGGCCTGATATTCGCCGCATTCCTGGTGATAGTTCCTATAGCGATGAAAATGGAGGCAATAGCGAAAAGCACCCAGGACAAGACCGCTTCGTTGACAGGAATATTGACGCAGGTGTTCTCCGAAATACGGTTGGTGAAGGCATTTCTTGCAGAGGACCGGGAAATCAGACGGAGCAAAGTTGAAATTGCGGCGCTTTACAAATTGGGCATACGGGAGGCGAAAATTAGCGTAGCCCTGGAGCCAATAATCAGCCTGGCCATGACGCTGTCGATTATCTCTATCCTTGGTTACGGTGGTTTTCGTGTCACGGCCGGAGATCTTTCTGTCGGCACTCTCACCGCCTTTATTCTTTATATCTTCAATGTGGTAGGACCGCTGGGACTGTTATCGGTTTTCGTCGCCGAATTGCAAGCGGCAAAAGGCGCATCCGTTCGCATTGTCGCGATCCTCGATTCCGACGACGAAAGACAGGACTCCTGGAAAGAGGCAGTACCGTTCCAGGGCGATATCCGATTCGACAATGTAAGTTTTTCTTACGGCGCCGACACTCCGCTGGTGCTTGATCAGCTTAGTATCACCATCAAAGCCGGCGAATCGACCGCACTAGTCGGCGTAAGTGGCGGCGGTAAGAGCACGATCTTGTCCTTGATCGAACGATTTTATGATCCGCAGAACGGCACGATTTTTTCTGGTGAAACACCGATTAATCAAGTCTCGCTGGACAGATGGCGCGAACGGCTGGGCTATGTGCCTCAAGGCGCACCCGTTATGCCAGGAAGCATCCGCGACAATATTTGTTACGGACTGGACCGCCAGGTAAGCGAAGAGGAACTTCGAGCTGCAGCGAAATCCGCACACTGCCTGGAGTTCATCGAGGATTCGGCAGCGGGCTTTGATACAGATCTCAGTGAGCAAGGCAGTAATATTTCCGGCGGCCAACGTCAGCGCATAGCCATTGCGCGCATGTTTCTTCGTGACCCCGCCATCCTGATACTCGACGAGGCAA
>QIGP01000133.1 GCA_003228965.1 Gammaproteobacteria bacterium | reverse complement strand
GGCTACACGGTTGTTAAGCCGGCTCATCAATACACTCCAGACTACCGTCCTCCAGATCTTCCCTATGCCTTTTCATAGCAGCCTCCTGTTGTGATTTCAGTTGATCTACAACATCGCTGGGTCGATTAAATAATCCGAGCGCAAGGTTGTAAGATAATGCCGCAGCTTCGTAGCAGTAATCTCCTTCCATCGCTTGCGCTATTAAAGAAGCGTACATTGCCAACAATTGCTCTGATTCCGCATCACCCTTAGAGTATCCAATTTTCAATTTTTCAGCGTATTTTTCCAGTCAATTACGCAAGCTTGTCAGTGCATTATCATATTCTTCGTTGTATATATACGCTTGACCTAATGCGACCCAGGGATAGCTGCTGGTTTCATCAAGCTCGATGGCCCGGGTTGCCATTGAGATCGCCGCCCGGTAGTTTTCTTTAGCTATAGAAGTGTGTAGGCAGAATTCGATCGATCGGTTTCTAACGGTTCTCTATGGTTTGTGTGGCAACCCTACTCGTTTACCACCCGTAATTCAGTTTTTCGGTCCGTGGTTTTTCTTCATAGCCTTCGCTTGTTTAATAGTGACAGCAGCGCTGCAGTCTCGAAGTTGCGACCGTAAGTCCGTCATTGCGAACCCGCAGACTGCGGGTGTGGCAATCTCCCTCCGGTTGCTGCGCACCCACTTGGTCCGAAGGACCATGCATGGAAGTACTCTTGGAGTGCGCACCCACTTGGTCCGAAGGACCATGCATGGAAGTACTCTTGGGGTGTAGGTTCAATCAGTTATGCCGAGCGAGCGTTGGGAGATTGCCGCGCCCTTCGGGCTCGCAATGACGCAATCCCAATTCGGGCTCGCAACGTCGTAATCCCAATTCGGGCTCGCAATAACATCGCCGCATAGGCAACGTCTAGAGGGTAATTCAAAAAACCGCGGTCCGCAGTTGCGAATTGCGTCATTCAGTTTAGAAACCTCGTTTCAAGCTTTTGTCCGTACAATCGTGTCGAAAGTACTTGTTTTTCATCACTATCACTCGTTTTTTGTGCGGCGAAATCGAAAAACACGACCCTGGGTTGTTCTAACGGACAAAGCCCCTCTGACGCTTATTGCGTTCAGACTTGACCCATCGGGCTACGTACTCATAATAAGAGGCGCTATCCTTTTCGCGTTCACTTTATTGAGGTCCCACTCGTGTACAAATTTGCCGCCCTGTTTATTGCGTTAAGCCTTCCAGTTGTCGCCGACGATCACACGTTGCCTTTCAACGTTGAACCCATAGCGACGTTCAATGAACCGTGGGCCATGACCTTTTTACCTGATGGCCGCATGCTCGTCACCGAAAAACGTGGCCAGCTCCTTGTGGTTACTCAAGACGGTGAGGAATCAAATACCGTTAGAGACCTGCCCAATGTTGACTACCGTGGCCAGGGCGGTCTCGGTGACGTGGTACTACATCCTGAATTCAAAAAGAACAACCTTGTGTATTTAAGCTACGCCGAAGCCGGCGCCGGGAACACTCGAGGCGCTGCGGTAGCTCGTGGCCGCCTTGAATTCGACGTCCGCAACCGGGGGCGGTTACGCGACGTAGAAGTGGTTTGGAGGCAAAATCCAAAAGTAACCGGCGCCGGACACTACGGCCATCGCATTGCATTCGACAAGAAGGGCTACCTGTTTATCTCTTCTGGCGAGCGTCAAAAATTCGAACCGTCACAACACATGACAGGTAGTCTTGGAAAAATTGTTCGATTGAACGACGACGGCTCTGTCCCTGACGACAACCCGTTTGCAGAGCGAGGCGACGTTGCCGCACAAATTTGGTCACTTGGCCACAGAAACCCTCTCGGACTTGCATTTGATGCGAAAGGCCAGCTCTGGAACTCTGAAATGGGGCCACTGCACGGCGATGAATTAAACAAGGTTCTTCCAGCCAAGAACTACGGCTACCCCATTGTATCGAACGGCAAACACTACAATGGAGATCCTATTCCTGACCACGACACCCGACCCGAGTTTGAGGCGCCAGCTGTCTACTGGGTCCCCTCTATCGCTCCTGCAGGCCTAATGTTCTATACGGGAAAAGAGTTCCCACGGTGGCGTGGTTCTGCGTTCATTGGCGGGCTCGCCTCGCGCGCTCTCATTCGAATCACGTTTGACGGCGACGGAGCAAAGGAAGCTGAACGCTACGAGCTTGGCAAACGTATTCGCGAAATGGAGCAAGGGCCAAATGGTGCCATTTGGGTATTGGAAGACAATGACGGTGGACGTTTGCTCAAACTGACAAAAAAATAACGTCTGTCAGCTGAAATTCACTACAATAGCAGCACTATTAGACCCGCGTTTCCGACTTGTTTAAGGTTAGAGCGTATCCCCGGTACAATGGTTTTCGCACTCTTCGAACGCAGAGTGCGAAAACCAAACAACCTTCCCTCTATAACTACAACAAACAACAACGGTGATGTTTTGAACCACAAGCTTCTGGTTATATTTTTTATGCTTTTCTGCGCAGGCTGTTCTACCACGGCGACTGTAGGAACTGATGCACAGCGCGGTGTTAAGAGCATTTCGTCCATTGAAAAAGGTTACTTTAATTTTCAATGGGACGAGTCCACCGGCAAACTGTTCTTACACATACAGCAAACAGGCTCACCGTTCATTTACCAAACATCACTGGCCCGGGGCATTGGGTCGAACGACATTGGCGCCGACCGTGGCCGGCTGGGTGACACCAAGCTGGTCGAATTTTTTCGCTCTGGCAACAAGCTACTACTCATCGAAAACAATACCGCCTACCGCGCCAATTCCGATAACACCGATGAAAAGAACGCCGTCAAAGAATCGTTCGCACAATCGGTTATATGGGGATTCAAAATTGATAGGACCGAAGGTGATACGCTTATTGTCGACGCCACCGACTTTCTGCTTCGCGACTCTCTATCGCTCGTCCAATGGCTCAGCGATATGGACCAGGGGAAATTCAAAGTCGACAAATCCCGCAGCGCCGTCTACCTTCCACGCACACGCTCTTTCAACGACAACACAGAATTCGAAGCCATACTTACGTTAACTGGCATACCCAAAGGCGATATTCTTTCATCCGTAGTTCCTGACGCTACGGCGGTAACGGTGCACACACACCACTCTTTCGTACGCTTGCCGGAAGCTGGATTTAAACCTGTTGCCTACGATGGGCGAAGCGGCTACATCCCTCCAAACTATGGCGGTGCTTTTGCCGACTACGCGGTTCCAATATCCGAACCCATTAAGTCTTCGTTCGCACGGCGACACCGTCTTGAAAAGAAAAACCCCGAGGCGACTTTAAGCGAAGCGGTTGAGCCCATCATCTATTATCTCGACCGCGGAGCGCCTGAACCTGTTCGACAGGCCCTGCTCGACGGTGCTCGCTGGTGGAACCAGGCGTTTGAGGCTGCAGGCTACAGCAACGCCTACAGAGTCGAAATATTACCTCAAGGCGCCGACCCTCTCGATGTACGTTACAACGTTATTCAGTGGGTACATCGCTCAACTCGTGGCTGGTCCTACGGCTCTTCCGTGCTTGACCCGCGCACCGGCGAAATCATCAAGGGCCACGTATCACTCGGTTCACTGCGCGTACGTCAGGACTATTTGCTGGCAGAAGGCCTGCTTGCGCCTTACGGATCAAGCGAAAACAATCCGGCCATGCAAGACTTTGCGCTCGCCCGTATTCGTCAGCTGTCGGCCCACGAAGTTGGTCACACGCTCGGACTGGAGCACAACTTTGCCGGTAGCGTTAACGACAGAGCATCAGTCATGGACTATCCGTTCCCACTGGTCACACTCGACGGGAATGGCAACATCGACATAAGTAACGCCTACGATACGAACATTGGCGAATGGGACAAACGCGCTATTTTGTGGGGTTATCAAGATTTCCCAAGTGGTGTTGATGCCGATGCAGGACGTGCCGCTATTCTTGAAGAAACCCTGCAATCGGGCCTTAAATATGTTGCAGACAGCGACGCCCGAAACGTTGGAAGCGTACACATAGACGGTAACTTGTGGGACAACGGAGCGGAACCTGTCAGCGAACTCATTCGTCTAATGCGTGTTCGACAACACGTTTTGGCAAATTTTTCCAGAGACAACATTCCAAGTGGGCGGCCTATGGCGACACTTGAAGAAGTACTAGTCCCCATGTACTTGCTACACCGGTTCCAAATTCAGGCGGCCGGGAAAGTTATGGGCGGTGGTTACTACAAGTACGATCTAAAAGGCGATGGACAACGCGGATTCGAATACGCTTCAGCCGCACATCAGCGGCAGGCTCTCAATGCTCTGTTAGACACACTGTCTCCAAATGCCCTGTTACTGCCTGAATCGGTTGCCACCCTGATATCACCCAGACCACCCGGTTTTGCTCGCGGCCGCGAAACATTCGATCGTAAAACACGTCAGACTTTCGACCAGTACGCGCCAGCGGACGCAGCCATTGCACTAACACTCCAGGTACTTCTTGAACCGACTCGTGGTGAACGTCTCAACGCACTGGAAGCGTCGAACTTCGGCTTTGGGCTATCAGACGTTATGAATGGCTTGCTCAATCGCAGCATTAAAACGTCGCGCCAGCAAGGACGCTCGGGAGAAATCCAAAGACGAGTCAACAGCAACGTGGTGCGCTCACTGATCGAACTTGCCACTGGAGAAACTGCAACTAACGCCGTGCGCGGTGCCGCTCTCCACGCATTGAGTAATATCGACCTCGAAATAGACAACCGTGCAGGCTCAGGTGACACGACCTGGCAAGCACACGACGCCCTGCTTTCACGACAAATAGAAGCTGCGCTTGAGGGCAACACACCTGTTATGCCCATGGCTCCTGTGAACCCACCTCCCGGGTCACCCATCGGCAACTAGAAAGCGAAGACTATATGAACGGGCTCTTAGCCTGTCTACTACTCGCCATCGCAAGTTTATGCGCAAGTTTATGGACAGGCACTAATTATTGGGAGGGACACCCTCTTTGCCGATATCGTGACCTAGAACTCCGGCCCTCCACCGGCTTCACACTCGGTTCGAGTTCGATACGATGGCGAACAGGTTTCTCCAGCAGCGTTTATGCCGCAAATCTTCCAATGCAAATTCGTATCACTCCCGTGAACAGTAAAATAATTCACGCTGGTTTTAGTCTGTACAGTGACATATGGCCCCACCGAAGAGAACGCACGCTTAATATTGAATATGCTTGCCCCAACGCCACCGGTCCCGGGCATATCCCAGAGTGCGCACTGGGGTTGGTGGCAATAAATGAAGTTATTGTTGCCCCACGATATACTGGACGGAGCTTGACCTGTCGGTGCAGGAAGTTGGCCTCCCGATCCCATTTGGAACTAAGGATAACCCGACAAAATTCCAATAACGCCAGTGTGTACTACTTACGACCAACGCAGTCTGGCCGACGCGCCAATATCCCGGAGGAGTTGGTCTATTTTCGGGTTGCTGTAGATAAATTGTAACTGCAATATCATCATCGATATTGCAGTTACAATTTGAAAATGGCCCGTGTATGCCTTCCTGCGCGCTGGCTGGCGCTGAAAGAAACAGAAAAAGCAATGCAATCACCGAAATTTGACCTTTAATAATGATTTTCATAATAGTCTCTTGTAGCTGGAGATGTGTCGCCGGATTCACGGTTTCCAAACTTTGCAACAACCTGGTCGCCCAAGCAGATATTTCGCATCCTCTAGGGCCTCGGCAACCTCCCGAGGCCCTAGCTGTGTGTTCATCCTATTTATGTATGCCACGACATTCGGGCGAATTCCAAGGTCTTCATAAACAGACCCAGCAGCCAGCAAGTGTCCGTAAGCCTCAGTTCGGCTAAGGTCGCCTGGCAAGTTGTCGGATTCATATGTCATCGTGAAATCAAACAAATTGATTGAAAAATCGGCGATGCGATACATAGCATCCGCCGCGCCATCATCGACAGCCAACTTGAGAAATTCCATTCCGAGTTCTATGTCATCTTGACTCGGTGGTCCTTGATGCACGTATAGGGCACGGAGGAATTCGACTCGTGCGGGCCAGTACTCCAGCTCCGCAGATCTGCGGAGCATTGAAATGCCTTCACTGACATCTACTGTATCGGTCGTACAATATTCTGCTTTGGTGCCAACAGAGCATGATGCAAATATGCGGTACAAGTCATAAGCTGCATCAGGTGCTCCAGCCAATGCCAACTCGCGCAGTTCGGAAACATCATTCGAAATAGCCCGGTCAACCAGCTGAGAATTCCCAGGGGACAGGGAATCAATCGGTGTATATGAAGCGGAACTAGAGATTTCGCCCGCCGCCAGCGAAGTTCCAATAGTTGACGCATCGCGACTGCCCGATCCGTCATGTGCTGGCGTTTGATTGGATTTCGCATCCACCTGTTCGGTATCGAACGAATTTCCTTCTCTGTTATCAGCGGTCGGTGACTTCAAAATCACGTAACCGGTGATTCCCAAAGCGATCACAATTAGTACAGCGAAATAATGCTTTGACATATGCACGCTCGCTAAGGTGAGTACAAGGCTGACGCAGAAACAGGGGAGAAACTATTTTTGAGTTGTCTCATTCGCGGGACACCTTGCGCACCCTTGTTATCAAATGAATTTATGCTTTAGTATACATACCATATAGAGCACTCATCGCCAAACCACCATATGGGGGTCTGTACATGATACGTGCGAAAAGTAGGCACATCCGGCAGCGGGCAAAAGAAAGACAGGCGCAGGATAAAAAGCGGGAATAACGTTTTGATTTTATTCATCGGCAGGAACAGCCGATTGGGGCGATCAGGGAATTGTTTAAAATCATACTTCTTATAGAATGCGACAGTACTATCGTCCTTTGCGTCAACGACAACCGCGTAGGACGCAATTTGGGAAGTCGTGTTATAGCTAGCGGCGCTTATCCCAAGACCGGGCTTTAACCTCACTCGCTATCACGGAGTTTTTGCACCGAACAGTCGCTGGCGGGCGTGGATCACCC
>QIGP01000440.1 GCA_003228965.1 Gammaproteobacteria bacterium | reverse complement strand
GCTACGGCTATGTCCCGGCGGGCGATCAGCACAACTGCCCACACCACAGCGGCGATAAATTCCATCAACTCATGAATAATGCAGGCTAGAACGTGAGGTCGTGAGCAGAAAGTCGATCCGGAAAATCATCCATGTACGGCTTAAACGGGAGGCTCTTACCGACCTTTCCACGCGCAATCGACAACAAATCACCGTCGGGACCTTGCTTACGCAAACGGGCAAAAAGAACCGGGTGACTTTCGACACCGATAAAACCGAGCATTCGCTCCAGGCCTTCCTTGGGTCTTGCAACAAGTTTTTCGTAATTTATCGACAGCGACGGGAATTCTCTAAGCGCATTCCAGTGCGACATTGTGGCCTGAAGCTGTTCAAGTCTTAGCTTGATAGACGGCATATCCGTCGGTAACTCGACACACGACGGTGGGCTCTCACTGGTGTAAATATCGAGCGCAGAATCGGTTGTGTCTTGAACAACATGAATCACGCGCAAGTTGGGAAACAGAAGACTGGCGAATCCCAGATACAGAGCGTTATCGAAATGCGCGTCGATCACAATTCGCACGTTTTGCTTAAAATTGGTCTCGCGAAATTGCGTAGATAACTTCTTGAGTTCGGCCACACGAGCATCGACCAGAGCCTCAGGGAACGGTTTGGGTGTTGCAAGAAAAGAAGGCACGGTCTTGGCAAGCTCCACCAGCGGCAATTTATTATTGCTCAGCTCAATTTCGGGATGACACTGGAGCAGATGCTTCACAACCTCAAAAGCAAACCCTGGCGCCCCAACGACAAATACAGGTTGGGGCGCCGCGACTTCGCCTCTTCGAAGACGCGCCATACGATCGGAATTAAAATAACTTAAAAGCGAAAGCGCACCAACCGACAGTGGTTTCTGCAAAGATTGCCGCAACTCATTCGCTAGCGTGTAGTGTTTGTATGCGCGCGCGTAGTCCTGCTGGACTTCGTGTAACTCACCCAACGTGAAGTGACATTTTCTACGCCCGGCTACATGATCACGACGGTTTTTTAACCTGTTACTTAGCAGTCGAATAGCTTCCTCATGCTGTTCACGAAGTCGTAGCAATCGCGTGCAGAGTAACGCCGTACGTAAATCGTAGTTCTTAGGGTCCCCGGCACGTTTAATGTGGTGCAGAGCATTATTGAGATCGCCTTCTCGTGCGCACACTTCACTGAGCCCGGCATGGCCCGCCGCCAAGTCAGAGTCCATGCTAATAGCAGTCTGATAGCTACGCCGCGCACCTTCCATATCGTCACGTAAATAGTGAATCCGACCTATCATCACCAACGCATCAACGTTGCGCGGCTCGAACTGCAATGCAAGTTGACACGCGTTTTGAGCATGTTCGTACCTTCCTAACTCGATTAGGGTAGCCGCCCTTATAACAGAGGCCTCAGTATCATTTGGATATATTGCTACATGATGGTCGAGACGCTCCAAAGCCTGGGGGTAAGCACCCTGCATTGAGTACAGGCGAGCCAGCATAATGTGGATATCGTCAAAACGACCACCCAGTCGTTGTGCGTTTAGCAAAGCGGCGAGAGCCGGTTCAGTGTGGCCGGTATCCGCGTAATACTTTCCGAGTTGGTAATGAACTTCGGGATACTCCGATCCGGCTTGCCTTGCAAAGTCGAACGCTCGTTGCGCCAACTCGTGTTGTTCGTGTTGAGCAAACACACAACCCAGGCTTACAAAAGCAGGTGCATAGGTCGAATCTGCTTCCAGGGCGTCAAGAAACGAACGAACTGAACGGCGTTGATCGCCTGAGCTTGCAAGGGCGTAGCCGAGACCCAGGTGAACATCCGCTCGTCCGGGAGCCAAACGAACCGCTCGCTGCAAATGAAAGACGGCAGCGCCGTTATCACCCAAGCGATACTCAAGCCGGCCGAGTAAACTCAACGCCTCAAAGTTATCGGGTTCTTGCTCCAACACGGAGCGGTAACGCTCAAGCGCACTTTCAAGTTCACCGCGCGTTTCGTTACGAACTGCATTTTCCAGACGCGACAACAAACTGGGAGTAAGCGGCGTCACGAGGTTTTTGGCATTGTCAGAAAACTCGATCGGGAGCGGATTCAAGCTCTTCCACCAAACTCTCCAGATGCTGCCTGTAATGTCGATAGCGACGCAGTGAAATCGATTTTAACGACGATGGTTTCGGTAGCTTCTCTTGCTCGTCATCAGCATTAGACTCAACCGGGTTGGACACTCCGAGAAAGTCGTAAAGACTTCCCGCCTCTGCGTCGAACTCAAGAATCATGCGCTCATAGGAAACCACGTGCATTGGAAGGGTCAGCACAGATTCCCAGTGAGTCATGAGTCGTCTGTGTGCATTTATGTAGGTAGCGATATCGCGCAGGCTATAGGCAAAAGACGTACTGCCGACACCCGCGGAAAAATTAGTGAAAAAACAGGACAAGGCGATATCACGGTAATCGCGTGCACAGTAAACAACGCGCGCCTTGGGAAACATCAGTTCGATAAGACCCAAATAAAGAAAGTTACGCCATGTCGCGTCAATCACAAGATTCGTTTCGTCGCTCATGAGTCGAGTACGATCACGATAGAGAGCGGCATAATTACTTAAAACGTCCTGATCAAGTCTATTGGCCGCTTGCGGCCATGTGAAGCCTTGCTCAGAGCACAAACGGTATGCCGACATTTCGATAAAAGGCGTTCCACCTGTACTAACGATTTCCTCGTGCCCACTGAGATGCTGCTCAATCACCCTTACACCGGCCCTTGGCATGCCAACCATGAAGACCAAACCCTCGCCTGATCCTCCTACGCGCGGAGCCTCAGCCATGGTTTCGCGGCTAAATGCCTCTTCAATTCGTGTGCACACCTGTTGAAACCTGGACCCGTCGAACTTGGCTTTTTTGAGTTGATTGGCCTTCCGATAGTTATGAAACGCAAGATCATGAGAGCTGTCGGCGTTTAGCAGATCGCCAAGCGTAAAATGAAGGCCACATTTTTCGTGGTTGGAAATGCGTGTACGAAGGCGCTGCTCCAAAAGCGTAATCCCGTCGCGTCGTCTTGCCGACGCGCCTAGCAACCTGGCGTAAGCGCTGACGAGGTCTGACTGAGCGCGTCCGGAGTGGACTACCGCTGACAGCTTGGACATCGCAAGTTTCGTATCGCCGGTTGCCGCTTTGAGACGACCGTACCCTGACAAGCTTTCCTGATCAGAAGGCTTGATTTGCAATGCTTTCTCGTAACTGTTGATGGCCTCATGGGTCATTCCGCGCGACACCTGCAACCGTGCCAAACGATTGAGCACGTCGAGATCGTTTGGCGCAAGCACATGGGCGCGTCGATAGTATTGCTCAGCGACTTCCCACAACCCTTGTCGTTCCCACACCTGCGCCAAAGAACGCACCGATTCAATATCGTCAGGTGAAAGTTGCAGCACTTTATTAAATGCTGCAATGGCTTCTTGAACCTTGCCCTGCAACAGGCGTAACTGACCTATGCCGCGAATGGCTTCGGCGCACTGCGGGTCAAGTACCAATGCACGCTCGAACCTTGATGCGGCTTCAGTGGTTTCGCCGAGCTTGAGCCTTAACAGACCCAGGTTGGCATTTGCCGACGCATTTTTATCGTTTAATTGAAGAGCACGTTCCAGAGCAGTAGCGGCCGCGGGTAATTGCTCGTCGTGCAGAAGTGCGAGGCCAAGACTACTGGCCGCCTCGCCATACTCTGGGGAAAACTGCAGAGCTGATTGAAAGTGCTTTATGGCACGTTGAACCTTGCCGGTTTGTAGCATGAGTCGGCCAAGCTGATGGTGAGACAGCGCAAACTCAGGCCTCATACGCAGCTCTTCAAAGTACGCCGCTTCCGCCTCGCGCAAGCGTTTTTGTTCTACCAGAAGGTTGCCAAGGCTGTTTTGAAAGCCAACACCGTAGCGATTGTGAGAGATAGCCTCACGCAAATACTTTTCGGCGCTTTCCAATTGTCCCGCACGGTGTTCAACCGCTGCTAAAGCATGAAGGACGTCCGCGTCCTCTGGCCGTTCAGACAGTTCTTTCAGGTAACACTCGCGCGCTCTGTCAAAGTCGCCACTCAGGAACGACTCCCGGCCGATTTCGATTGAGCTATTGGGGCTTTTTGTATCGGCCACGATCCCTCAGAAAGCATAAACTTAGTGACGCGAGTTTAGCATACAGAGTTGTGTACTTGGGCTTAACTGATTGTGCTTAGTGTCATTCTGACAACTTAGTCACGCTACTATGCGGGCTGCGCAATTTTCTACGCGTTAATGTAATACCCGCATGGTAAGTCTTGGCGGATCGAATACCGGATCACCTGACAGCCACGCAACTCTGGCCCGTTCACCCGACTCGTACTGAGTAAGTCGGTCGCGCTGACCGTTGATACGCTCTTCACCGCTCCGTCGAATGGCGAGATTCTGCAGACGTATAGCCGATTCCAAATCGTTCAGCGCCGCATACACCATAGCCAGAGTGGCCGCCGCTGCAGCATCGGGTCGACTCTCTTCCAGCCTCTCGCCAATGTCCTGAGCCTGACTAAGTTCGTCCGGATTGTCTGAACAAACAGCGTAGCTGCGCGCCAGTCCTTCCTGCGCGTCACGGTTATAGGAATTTGCCTCAACAGCTTCCTCAAACCAATGTGGAGCTGTTACACAGAACCCCAGTGCCAGCGCAGCCAGACCCGCGTAATAGCGAGGCTCGAAATCCTCCTCCCTCACAGCGGAATACTCAGCATAATGCACAAGAGCTTCTTCGTAGTTCTTGTTGCGAAAGTGAGCATGAGCCAAGGCGAGCCTGGGTGGCAGATAGGCCGGGTCGGCCTCAAGCGCCTTCGCATAGTGATTGCGGGATTTTTCGTCCTGCTTCCTTCGCTCATACAACATACCCAGAAAGTGTTGGGTCACGGCCGACTTGGGCTCTAGTTGCGCGGCCTCAAGATAGTGTCGTTCGGCTGCGTCCACCTGACCGACTATTTCCAATGTGCGAGCGTAGGCCAGTCGTGCTTCGTGACTGCTTGGTGCAATATCGGCGGCGGCTGCAAAATCGACAACAGCCTGCTGAAAATTGCGCGACTGCATCCACATACGTCCTCGCTGCAAATAGTATTCCGAGCCACGAGACAACGCCGACAATGCCTTCGTGAGCGGTTGTTCGGTTGCAGGCATAAGCTCGCCAGCGGTTTTCATAAGCCGTACTGCTTCGTCGCGGTCGCCCAGTAGTTGACTCAAACGCACCGCAGGGACATTAAGCGCACTGGCAAAAGGCGCAAGCTCGCGCGCTTGGGTCAGACTGGCATCTGCTTCTGCGTAGCGTTTTTGGCGCGCCAATAATTCAGCTTCAAGGGCGAACCAGGCCGCCTCGCCCTGCGACGCGCTGCTCGGGCTGTCTTCATCGCCCGTTTCGCTGGAAACCACACCAAAACCTTCTCTTAGGACTCGAATATCGTCCAATGCACCAGGTTCATCTCCAATTCGAGCGCGTACGTTTGCACGTAAAAAACGTACTTCCGGGTGATCGCGCAATGCAAGCGAGGCCGTAAGCGCTTGTTGCGCGTCTCTCAATCGAAACGAGCGCTCGAGCGCCGTCGCATAATAAAAATACCAGTGAGGATTGGTCGTAAGCTTAGACGTCGCGTAGTCGAGCGCATCTGCAGCAGCGTCGTCAAAGTGATGGGCGAGGTATACCTGACCCAGCTGCGCATACGCCTGAGCCCGTTCCGCAGGCAGCTGTGCGCCACTCAGTTGTAGACGCCATTGAGTAAGCGCGTTTTCTATTGAACGACGGACCTGTTCTTCAACCTGGGTAAGTTGTGGATGGCGCACTCTGTGCTCTTTACTGTCCTGGCCGTCACAGCCTGCGACCAGAAAGACAGCGACCATTAGAGCGAAGCGTTTCACCGGTGCCCTGTCAACGCTTCGCTACCGGGTTTAACCTCACGCCCGGTTCCTTGTGTCAACGTGTGGTAGCGCGCCTCAGGTTTCATAAAGAAAATTTCGCGGCTGCCGCTGGACCATAGAACCTCAACGCTCACAGAGGTCGTTTGTTCAAATTCCTGATAGATCACCAATCGCGGATCACTGGAGCTCAAGTAACCGTGAGCTCTGCGTACTTCACGAACGCCCAAAACGTTCGCAGGAGACGGCGGTTGTGACTCGTTAATCCAGACGCGCGCTCCGACGTCGGCAAGACCCATAGGTGCTACAGGATTAATACCCATCCAGTGTTCGGGATTCACAACATTGCGCAGCACCTGCGTAGCGGCACCGTTATTCGTCACGACGAGGTCTACGTCACCGTCGTTGTCAAGGTCGCCTGCGGCGACACTGCGAGACACTTGAGGTCTCGGCGTAAGGCGCTCTGAACTTTGCTTCCATACATCAAACTCGATGTTCTCATCACTACCACGAATAAGCAGAGTGTTAGTTTCTCTCAAGGGCTGCACGTCATTTGAATCCAGCCGCGATTGGCGCAGGCGGAGCGCGCCGTTTGCAACATACAAGTCGTCGTGCCCGTCAGCGTTAGCGTCTACCACAACCACGCCCGCACCTGTGTGCGCTTCAGCCAGACCGCCAGCGGTAATTGAGCTCGCAACAAACCGGCCCTGTCCGTCGTTAAGATACATTTGATGGGGTTCACCCAAGCGATGTGAACCAACAATATCGAGGTCACCATCCCGATCGAGATCAAGCGCGTCTACGCCAACACTTCCTCGAAATCCAGGCAAAAAACTCGATGCTGCTCCAAACGCCAGGGAGCTTTCGGCAAAGGCCTCTCCTTTTTGGTTAATCCACAGCGCATTGTCAGCCCCAAAGGCCGCTACATACACATCGGGCCACCTGTCGCCGTTGAAGTCGGCAACCCGCACACCCAGGCTTGGCGCGCTTAAGCTTGCTACCCCCCACT
>QIGP01000285.1 GCA_003228965.1 Gammaproteobacteria bacterium | reverse complement strand
GATATGGCGGGGGCGGGCATCAGTGTGCTAACCGGCGGGCCTGTCACACAGTCAGCGCGGATGCTCGTGTGGGTCATCATTGCGACCATTCCTGCAGGAATGGTCGGCCTGCTGTTCAGCGGCTTCATTGAAACTTCTATGCGCTCGCCGTTCGTCATCGCCATGACTACCATAGGCTTTGGCGTGTTGCTATGGCTCAGCGACGTGTTTAAAAAAGAACATCGGACGGAACGTGACCTTACTTACAAAGACGCACTACTCATTGGTGTGGCGCAGGCGCTCGCGCTCATTCCAGGAACATCGCGGTCAGGTATCACCATGACCGCCGGCTTGGCTCTGGGGCTGGGTCGTGAGGCCGCCTCACGCTTTAGTTTTCTAATGAGCATTCCCATTATTACGCTCGCAAGTGGCCAGCAAATGCTCAAGCTAAGCAAGACCGAAGAAGCTGTGGACTGGGGCATGCTCGCGCTGGGCGTGGTGTTTTCGGCGGTTGCAGCCTACGTATGTATACGTCTGTTTTTGAAATTTATTGGCAAAATTGGCTTCCTGCCGTTTGCGCTCTATCGCGTAGCGCTCGGTGGACTAATTCTCGTTGCATTCGTCTGAGAGTTCGCGCAGCGCGTTTAGCCTTTGACGGTAAAGTTCTTTGGCGATGTGCTCGCCGCTCATGTCGGGTTTAATGAAGTCGGAGACCTTTACTTTGCTTGCAAGCTTGAGCGCTTCTCGCAGGTAGTCGGCCTGCGGGTACGGCCGGGTCTCAAGGCCCAGTCGCCCGCGCGAATCGGCTTCGCACGAAACCAGAAAAGCCTCGAATCGTTCGGGTTTTCGAAACGCGTCAGTGCTCTGCAAGAGCTTTAGCACAGTGGTTTTCTTAAGGTCGAACACGCGATGCACTTTACCGTGGTGGTCGGCGACAATGACCGCCAGGTCGCGATATCGATTGGGTATGGTTAGTCGTTTGCACAAGGCTTTTACAAGGGCGACGCTACGCTGTTCGTGACCGTGGTGGCTCGGTAAAATACCTTTCGGCGTAGTGGCTTTGCCAAGGTCGTGTACTAGCGCCGCAAATCGAATTTCCGGATCTTCACTGAGCAAGCTCGCCTGGTAAATTACCATCATGGTGTGCACACCCGTATCAATTTCCGGATGCCAGCGAGCAGGCTGCGGTACACCGTAGAGCGCTTCCAGTTCAGGGAACAACACTTGTAGTGCGCCACACGCACGCAACACGTCAAAGAATACTTGAGGGTTGTTACCAGTCAGTGCCCGCTGGGTTTCAGCCCACACGCGCTCGGATACGAGGTGATTGACCTCTGCGTTGAGAACCATTTCCTGCATCAGTTCAAGCGTTGAGGTATGAACGGTGAAGCCGAGTTCGTGCAGGCGCGCTGCGAAACGTGCCACACGTAGAATGCGCACCGGGTCTTCGCTAAAAGCGGCAGACACGTGGCGAAGAAGGCCTGCTTTGAGATCGCTGTGGCCGTCAAACGGATCGACAAGATCGCCGTCTTGTGTTTGCGCCATGGCGTTGATGGTTAAGTCGCGGCGAGACAGATCTTCTTCGAGCGTGACTTCTTCCGAAGCGTCAAATTCAAACCCGGCGTAACCGTGTCCGGTTTTTCGTTCGATCCTCGCCAGAGCGTATTCTTCGTGCGTGTCAGGGTGTAAAAATACGGGAAAATCCTTGCCTACCGATTTGTAGCCAAGCGCACGAAGTTCGGAGGCTTTGCCACCAACCACCACCCAATCGCGATCTTTGACCTCAAGGTTTAGCAGTCGGTCACGAACCGCCCCACCCACCAGATAGATTTCCATGTTTCATTGTAAAAGGTTGGTGCGCGAATTGCGCGTGTAGTGTAGCGTTGTGTGGCCAGATATTGCACATTGAGAGTATGAAAAAAGTCGCACTACTGTTTATTGCCCTGGTATTGATCGTTTCGCAGGGCTGTACGAGCATTCGCTACTATAGCCAGGTGACTCGCGGACACCTCGATTTGATGTCGCGTCGCGTTCCAATAGACGAAGTTCTTGAAGACCCGAAAATAGACGAACAGCTCAAGCTAAGGCTACTGAAGGTGCTGGAAGCGCGAAAATTCGCGGTAGAGGAGCTAAAGCTGCCCGACAACGGCAGCTATCGATCATACGCCGACCTGGAGCGTCCGTTTGTACTATGGAACGTGTTTGCTACAAAGGAATTTTCAACGCAAGCCACCACCTGGTGCTACCTGTTTGTGGGGTGTCTGGGCTATCGCGGCTACTATGCCGAAGAAAAAGCCAATGCGGTTGCGGCCGACCTGAACGCGCAGGGGTTTGATGCCTTCGTGGGCGGTGTGCCCGCCTATTCCACGCTAGGCCGGTTTGACGACCCTGTAGTGAATACGATGTTACGACGTAGTGACGTGGAGTTAGCCGGGCTGCTGTTTCACGAATTGACTCACCAGGTTGTCTACCGCACTAGCGACAGCGAATTTAGCGAGTCCCTGGCATCCTTCGTTGAAATGGAGGGGATCCGCCGCTGGATGCTGCAACTGGATAACGAAGAACGTAACGTTCAATATGCTTTGGCACAGGCCCGGGAAGAGGAGTTTATCGCGTTGGTCACGCGTGCACGCGACCGGCTTACCGAGCTGTATGGTGGGGCTCGGCCAGCGCACGACATGCGTGTTGCCAAGGCGCAAGAGTTTGAGCGTTTGCAATTGGAGTACGTAGAGCTGCGGGAGAGCTGGGGCGGCTACGCAGGTTACGACGGTTGGTTTGACCGTGACCTCAACAACGCGCACCTGGTATCTATTAGTACCTACAATCGTTTAGTGCCTGCGTTTGCGCAGCTGTTTCGCGATTCGGGCGGTGACTTCGATGTTTTTTTCAAGCGTAGTGAAAAACTCTCTGAGCTTGAGCCAGAGGAGCTTGCGCCGATTATTGATGAATTGTTGATTCGGGCGTCGGAGTAGCGCCAACGCCCGAATACAATTCTGGCCTGCGGTTAGAAGGTGAGAAACATGCCGTCGACCTCACGCACCTGCCTACTGTTCATGGACCCGCCCGAGCCAAAGTCCGGGTCGATAGATCCAGTGCGAGTGCGCTCTAGCGAAAATCCAAGTTCACAGTTTATGGTGCGGTCGATGGTATCGTTAGTTGCCGCGGGAACCTGGCTTAAAGAGAAATTTTCGAAACCGTCGTCGCCCAAATTGAACGTGCGCGAGCTGACTGTAGTGGAGCCTGCATTGGTAGTGCACTGCGTCGATACAAGCATTTTAATGGTACGCCCGGTATCGCCTGGCGCCCAGGTGATTGGCATTTGACCGTCAACGGAGAAGCTCTGCCCAGCGTTGGGTGAGTTAATATCAAAGTCGGGTGGCAAGAATACGGATGAGCCGTCAATTATTTCCCCGTTCGCTCGAAACAGAGTTACCTGAAACGGCACTGCGGTGTCAGCGTTGTCGAAGCGGATTTCGTAGTCGACGTCGAACAAGTCAGTGTCGCGGTTCATTATCTTTGTCTGGTTGCCGTTAGTAGCTTCAAGGCGTTCACCGGAGGTTAAAGAGATGTTCGTCCCGTTGGATCCTCCAACGTTAAGCTCCACAGTGACTTTCGAAGACCCGCTACTCAAAGCGTCAACGTTCATGCGTGCAAAAATGCCGGGGCTTGCAATATTTTCTGAATCGGTTGTTTCCGTACTGCAGGCGCCACACACGATGGTGAACGCAAGCATTGCAAGAGAAGTAGCGCGATTGATGTTCCGTGTATTCATGATGTTACTTCCTCAATAACGGTCAGTACCCGCTCTGAGTAAGCGGATATGTATTGGTTCAAAATAATTTGCACGAAATTGTTTTTTTACGAAGTGCAGCGCCGCAATGTCTGTTTCATTCGCGCCGCGTTTATCCATGTTGCAACGCTGCAATTGTAATTGTAGGACAGTTTATTTTTTGTGTGGTCAGGTGTTTATCGTTGTTTGCCAGTTTTTCAGTGTTGTACACGCCGTGTGACATTTTTACCAATGTAATTCGTTGTCCGGATTTCGTGAACAAAAAAAATCCAGTAAAAAGGCTAACGATGTCGAGTTAAGAGCAGGCGCTAAAAATGAGTGGCACTCTTGCTTGATGTGTGGTTTCGAAATGTGTCGTATTTTAGAAGAGAAAAACTGTAAAGTAGTGCGTACTTCCAGGGTTACATACGGCGCCCGGCTTTTGCGCGCATGCGACCGTAACGCCGCGACTTAATCGCATCACCCAGATAGCGCGGCATAATCGCGCCTAGCGAGCGAGGTTTGATGTTAAGGCGGGCAAAGCCATCCGTGTCGCAAATGCTGTGCACAGTGAGTGATTTGTAGTTGTCGGAAGAAAATGGTTTGCCAGGGACGAAGTCCATGATGGCCGCTTGTATTCGAGATAGAACATCGGGCATCGCGACAATCATTCGTTTGACATCAATTTCTTCACGAATTTGTTCAACAATTTCCTTCAGGGAGAATACCTGGGGCCCACAAAGCTGGTAGGTTACGCCGTGTGTGTTGTTGTGCTCAAGGCAGTGGGCAATGGCTTTAACTACGTCTTCAACGTAGACGGGCGCAAAGCGCGCGTGCGCTCGTGGTAGTGGCAACACAGGTGCCGGCAGTTTTAACAGACTAGCGAAGCGGTTAACAAAAGAATCGTTGGTTCCGAAGACTACTGATGGCTGTAGTATCGACCACTGAAACGATCCGGCCGGTTGACGCTTGATAACGTTTTCAGCTTTGCCTTTGGTGCGCAGGTATTTACTCGGGCCTTCTTCTGCGTCGGCTTTTAAAGCACTTACGTGAACGAGCTTTTGTACATTGCAGCCGGTGCAGTTTTGCGCAATGGATTCGACTAGATCGACGTGTACACGCTCGAATTTTTCGTTGGCTTTGCCAAACTCGTTAAGAATGCCAATGAGATTAACCACGCCGTCAGCGCCCGCAAATTCTTGTTGCAAGAACGCGGGGTTGTGGACGTTGCCCTGGACGACCTTAACTTGAGGTTGCACCAGCATCCCGCGAGCATTGTCCCGGTAACGGGTGAGTACTTTGACGTGGTGGCCAAGGTTTGCTAGATGTGCCACGAGGCGGCGGCCAATAAAGCCGCTGCCGCCAAGAACTGTGATGTGTTTGCCAGACATGTGATGTTATCCGCAGAAGTTGAGCCGCGAAGTATAAAACAACTGTCGCGGACTTAAAGGGAAACTGGGCCGATTTCCGGCCGCCGCAGTAGATGCCTCCTAAGTCCGACTGACTAGGTAAACAGACTAGTCGTCTTAACGTTTGGCAAAGCGGTTGGCTTCGCCTGGTTCGCTGAGCACAGGTGGCATCATGCCGGCCAGACGTTGCTCTTTGCCGGTAAGGCGCCAGTGCGTAACCGCTTGCGCCGACAGAACTTTTTTCACGTAGCGTCTAGTTTCAGTGAAAGGGATGTTCTCTACCCATACGTCAGCGTGCCAGGTGGTTTCGGGTAACCACGTTTTTACGCGGTGCGGACCTGCATTGTAGGCCGCGGTGGCCAGCACCTGGTTGCTGCCAAAACGACTGTAGACCTGGCCCAGATAGTGGGTGCCAAGCTTAATGTTGGTTTTGGGGTCGAGCAGTGTGGTGCTCCCACGGTACGTAATGTGCGCTTTTTTCGCCGTGAGTTTTCCCGTGCTTGGAATGAGTTGCATGAGGCCGTAGGCGTTGGCTTTGGAGCGCACGTCGGGCATGAACAGGCTTTCGGCGCGGGCAATGCTGTACGCCCAGGTGCGGTCGATGCCGTTGGCAAGCGTGGCTTCGTCAAAGGTCGCTTTGTAAGGCGTTGGATACGAAACCATAACGTCGCGGCCGCCAGACCTGGCCTGAGTGTTGATTGCACGTGAATGCCAGTTCCACTGGTGAGCCAGTAATGCTGCTTGCTCTCGTTGTTCTGGGGAAAGCTCTTCGATAACCTGGTTCCACTCCGAGCGGGCCTTGCCATAGAAGCCCACTTTGAACAGTTCCAGAGAGCGCACAATTCGTGGGTCTTGTGCGATAGGGGTCATAATTAGAGGGTTTTCTTGCAAAGGAAAGTGGCCAAAGTCATAAGGAACGTCAAGTCGGTCGGCGGCTAAGAACCCGTAGTAGGAGCGCTTACCGGCAAGGCTCGAGTAAATGGTGGCGGCATCTGATTGTTGACCAATGGCTTCAAACGCGCGAGCGCGCCAGTAACGCCAGGTTGTGTCGTCCTGTAAGCTTTCCGGCAGTGCGTCGAGAGCGCGAACTACGGTGGGCCAGTCGCCTCCAGCAAGCGCTCGTCGTACGTACCAGCTGCCCGATTCTTCGCTGTGTTGGCTAATTTCGGACATCCAGTTCAGCGCAACCGGTAAGTGGTCTCGAGCGGCCGACAGCGCAAGACCGCGTTCAACCTCGCGTTGTTCTTTCCGGCTAAAACGGAAGCGGTCGTTTAATACGGGCCACATTTTATACGTGGTTTCCGGGTCCCGACGGGTGGCTCGCTTAATGCCGTAAAGCATCAGTTTGCGGTTGGCCTGGTGGTCGCGAAGCTTAGCTGTGCGCTTGAGTTCGTTAAGCGGGTTGCTGCGCATGCGTACCCAGCGTTCCACCCGGTCGACGTCGTTTTTGTGTGCTGACTTCGCAAGATAGCGAGCAAGTTTGGTATTGGCCTGATCGAGAGCCAGGTCGATGCGTTGGCGCACGCGTTTAACGGTGAGCAGTTTTTCGTTTTGCAGGTGAGCAAATACAGGGTCGCACTCTTCAGGCAGGCTACTGCCGTCCATCCACACGGCCAGTGCCTGTTTGTTGCTAGCTCGACCCGGGGCCACTTTGAGTTTTGTACGTGCCTGGTAACAGTTAATCACGTCGTCGGTAGAATCGCTGTAGTGGGTTGTTAGCAGTGCGTCGAGTTTGTTCCATTCGCCGCGTTTTGCCAGATTCTTTAT
>QIGP01000118.1 GCA_003228965.1 Gammaproteobacteria bacterium | reverse complement strand
TAGTGCTGAATGTCGATGGCTAACGCGTTCACCGTCTGGTAACGCCTGGCCGGTTCAACCTCCATCGCCCGCAAGGTAATCCAGTCCAAATCGCCTTCGATGTCTTTTAGCCAGGGCTTGAACTGGGTTTTTCGCTCGGCGGCCAACGTTGTCTTTTGATCGGAGTCTTTTAGTTTTGTGCTCGGGCGGGTAGTCGCGCCATGCTCAATCGATTTTCGGATGGCGGCGCCACTCATCCCTTCGATGGAGTAAGGCAGCAAACCTGTGAGCAACTGAAACAAAACGACACCCAAAGAGTACACGTCGGTGCGTGTATCAATGGCGTGCACGTGGCCAGAAGCCTGCTCCGGACTCATGTGCGTGGGCGTGCCCATCACCTGGCCGTAGCGAGTCTCTGTGGGGTCGTCATTAAGCGTTACATCCAGCGCTTTGGCAATGCCAAAATCAATCACTTTGACGAGCGGCTTACCGTCTTGCTGACCCACCAGAATATTTGAGGGTTTGAGATCACGATGGACAACGCCTTTCTGGTGGGCGTGCTGTACGGCCGCGCACACTTCACAAAAAAGCTCCAGCCTTTGACGAATGGGCAACGCATTAACGTCGCAGTAACGCGTCAGTGGATCGCCCGAGACCAACTCCATAACGAAATACGGGCGGCCATGTTCGGTCGTTCCGCCATCGAAGATCTTGGCGATGTTGACATGATCCATAACCGCCAGCGCCTGTCTTTCAGACTCAAAGCGGTTGATCACGTCGCGCGAATCCATGCCCGGTCGAATCACTTTAAGCGCCACGCGACGGTTAACCGGCTCGAACTGTTCGGCGGCGTACACTATGCTCATGCCGCCTTCGCCTATTTCTTCCAGAATACTAAAAGGCCCCACTTTGTCGGGGACGCTGGTCGCCGCGAAGTGGCCCGCCGCGATTTTAATAGCCTCAGCAGCAAGGTGGGTTTTTTCAGACGCTGACAGGTCTTCTCCGGCTACAATTAGACGCTCGATCTGCGAACGCAGCTCGGCATTGTGCGCACATTCCCGATCAAGGAAGCGCACCCGCTCCTCGCCCTCGAGATCACACGCACCAAAGAATATCTCGGTGAGCTTGTCACCATGATTTGCTTTCATGCAAACACACCTGCCACCGGGGTGTTACTACGTCGAAATAGACGAAGTTAAAATATAGTCTTTTCTATGGTTAAGCTCCACCACCTGGCCTCGTGCACGGCGCATCAGATCAAAAATTAATCTGATGTCTGGCGCGCCAGGCGCTGCTAGTTCAAAGGGTTACGATAGCCTGGACCGAAGCAGGTCACCGTTTTAGACCATACTCATCAATTAGGCTCAAAGAACAAAACATGCTTTTCTACGCATCATGTCACTGCAAGGCCGTCCAGTTCGAAATGGAGGCCGAGTTGCCCCTCAAAGCGATTCAGTGCAGTTGCTCTGAACATTTATCCAAAGACGATTCAGGAGGTAACTAACTTTGAAATCATCATCAACACACAATTCGGCCACTTACTCCACCACGGCAAAGTTATTTCACTGGATGGTTGCCGCGCTCATTCTTGTGCAATTGACACTTGCTCAGCTCGCGAAATGGGCAGCGCAGGACGACAACACGCTCGAACGACTAGCGCTACTGGCCAATCACAAATCTCTTGGTCTCACCGTACTGTTGCTGATCATTGTTCGAATTGGATGGCGGCTCACTCACCGGCCGCCTGCGCTGCCACCGCATATGAATCGCTTGCAACGCATCGCCTCCCACATGAGCCACACCGGCTTGTACGTGTTGATGTTAGCCATGCCGCTGTCAGGACTCATCATGTCGGCAGCGTCAGCGTATGGATTGAGCTGGTTTAATATGTTCGAAGTTCCGAAAGTCCTGGCGCCAAACGAAGGCTTGAGCGATGCAGCAAAGAACGCTCACGAACTGCTCGGTTACGTATTTATTGCCGTGATAGTGCTTCACGTCGTAGCGGCAATTTACCACCACCTGTTGGTTAAAGACGACATACTGAAACGCATGTCTTCGAGACTCTCCATCGGCTTGTTTGCGCTACTCGTGGGCGGGCTGACGCTTTCACTTACGCCTGGTTCAGGCGGGCAAGATAGCGCCCTGGAATCTACGCAAGATGCCTCTTTAACTCCGGTCACCGCACCCCGGTCGGTGAAGAGCGCAGCAAGCGCAGAAAGCTGGTCCATCAATCATGAGTTGAGTTTCATTCGCTTTACCGCCGAACAGGCGGGCGCCGAATTCGACGGGGAATGGCCGCAGTGGGAGGCGAACATCACCTTTAGTAAAGAGCCGCTATCAATAGACATTAATGTTGAAATTGAGGTCAATAAAGCGGACACGAGTGACGAGGAGCGTGACACTACACTTATGGACTCCGACTGGTTCGACGCCACCCAATTTCCGGTTGCGCGGTTCTCGCTTGATAATGCGACACGCAATGACGACGGCAGCTACACGGGGCCGGGATTACTCACTATCAAGAACAAAACGACGCCCGTCGAATTCAACTTTACTATTGAGACTAACAATGGCATGCACACGCTCACAGGCGCGTCGCAGCTCGATCGACTAACCCTTGGCGTTGGCACCGGTGAGTGGATGGACACGTCGTGGGTTGGGCAATTTGTCGGCGTCGACGTGCGCGTCGTTGCGCAATAACGGCAACCAACCCGGGCGCAATTGTGCATACGCTATAAACGGCGAACCGGGCCTGATCGACCACTTGGGCGTCAGGAGCGGCCCGATAGCTTGAGCTTGACCCGAGCCAGCATTTTTTTCGCCCGCACCCACTCGGGAGCCAATTCAATCGCTCGCTCGTAGTCGCTCTGCGCAGCACCGAAATTTTCCATGTACTCGAACGCAAGACCACGATTTAAAAAACCAATGTGCTGCCGGCGTGCCATCAGGGGAATGCCCTTGGTGTATTGCTGCACCGCTTCCTGATAGCGTTTTTGCAGAACATATATATTGGCAATATTAATGTGCGTCTCGCCTTGGTCGTCGACAAGCCTTAACGCGGCGTCGTAGGAAGCTTTCGCCGCGTCAAACTGCCCCGAAGACAGCTGCAATATGCCCCGATTCACGAGCGTGGCCGCTCGATCGGGCAACGACAAGCTCATACTTTCAAGCGCTTTACTGCAGACCTCCACGTCGCTCGAGTCGGCTGCGTTGAATGACACAGCAAGTTCCGCTCTGGAGAAACACTCGCGACCGTGCCCACTATCCCCAATCACCACAATGGACTGGGCGCTTGCGTTAGAACACAAAACAAGCAGAGCAACGATGGCCACTGCAAGCTGCGACGGATGGACGTAGACGCAAAAATCAGGCATTTTCATACCCCAGTTCTAACGAATCTGGAGTCCCTCGTCAAAATTTGTGTGCGAAGTTCGGCTAACGTTTTGATTTGACTGAGTACGAATCAAAACGCCCGTTATAAATTCTAGTCCACTCCGAGTGTTCCGGGGTATACTTCGCCCACGCGGAAACGCGCAAACTAATGATTAAAAAACAAATTAGAGGGTGAATTATGCGTTGGGAACGGGGCCGCAGAAGTAAAAATATTGAAGACCGTCGCGGTCAGCGGGTTAAGCGCGGCGCGGGTATCGGGGGCGGTGCCATCATCATGGCGCTGGTCGCTATTTTTCTTCTCAACAAAGATCCGGCAACGGTCATGCAGGGCATGGGCCAGAGCCAACAACAAACGGGCTCTACCACTGGGCAGATACAGCAGTCGACACAGGAAAAACAGGTCAGCGAGTTTATCTCCGTTGTTCTTGCTGATACTGAAGACGTATGGGACAAAGTGTTTGCCAACGCCGGACAGCGCTATCCCAAACCGAAACTGGTGCTTTATCGCGACGTAACGCCGACGGCTTGCGGTACCGGTAAGGCAGCCAGCGGTCCGTTTTATTGTCCGGGCGACCAAAAGCTCTACCTCGACTTGAGCTTTCTCGAGCAGTTACAAAAAATGGGCGCTGGTGGCGACTTCGCTCTGGCCTACGTTGTGGCCCACGAAGTGGGTCACCACATTCAAACCGTAACGGGCGTATCGAACCGGGTGCGTAGCGAACAATCTCAGGCGCGCAGTAAGGAACAGAGCAATCAAATTCAGGTGCGTATGGAGCTCCAGGCCGACTGCTTCGCGGGCATGTGGGCACGCCACGCACACGAACAGCGTCAAATTCTTGAAGAAGGCGACATTGAAGAAGGCTTAGCTGCGGCTGCGGCCGTCGGTGACGACACTATTATGAAAAATGCTGGCCGTCGGGTAGTCAAAGAAGCCTTTACCCACGGCTCTTCGAAGGAACGCATGTTCTGGTTTCGACGTGGCCTTGAAACGGGTGATATTGGCAGCTGCGATACTTTCTCAAGCTAAGCCGAATCGATTAGTTGTTCAAGAACGAGCCGCATGAATCTTCATGCGGCTTTTTCATTGCCTACATATCGTCCAGTTCAAGCCAACGCTCGGTGGCCTCGCTGAGTTCGGTTTCTTTGGCAGCAAGCGAATCCAGCACGTATTGCATGTCGGTATACTCCTGGCTATAGAAACCTTCTTCTAACGTTAATGCTCTGAGTTTCTCACTATCCTGTTCAAGCTGCGCAATTCGGTCGGGCAGCTGATCCAGTTCGCGCTGTAGTTTGTAGGTCAACTTGGCCTTTGGCGCAGCGGCCGTTTTTTTCGCCTCAACTTCAGCTTCTTTACGCGCAGCGGCGGCACGCTGTTCGTCCTTGATCATCAGCTGCCTGTTTCTTGCATACCAGTCGCTGTAGCCACCAACGTAGTGTTCCACCCTGCCCTGTTCTTCGAACACCAGCACCGACGTTACAACGTTGTCGAGAAATTGCCGGTCGTGGCTTACGATAATTAACGTGCCGTCGTAGTTGACCAGTTGCTCTTCCAACACTTCGAGCATTTCAACGTCCAAATCGTTTGTGGGCTCATCGAGCACTAACAGGTTAGCCGGTCGCGTGAGCAGTTTGGCGAGCAATACCCGATTACGTTCCCCACCACTCAATGCCCGAATAGGCGTCATGGAGCGTTTGGGCGAAAACATGAAGTTTTTCAAATAACCGACGACATGGGTTTGTTTACCGCCAAGGGTGATGTAGTCCTTGCCGTCACCGATGTACTGCACAATCGTTTGTCTGCCATCCAACTGCTGCCGAATTTGATCGAAATAGGCTGTTTCAAGATGGGTTCCAAGCTTAACGGTACCCTCATCGGGCTCCATCTGACCAAGCAAGATACGCAGCAACGTACTCTTGCCGACGCCGTTGTTACCGATCAGTCCGATACGGTCGCCCCGGGTCACTTTTAGCGAAAACTTGTCAATCAACTTTTCACCGTCGTAACCATGACTAACATTTGTCGCAGTTATAACCTTCTTACCTGACAAGTCGCCACCTTCGATGTGCATGCGCACTTTGCCCGCTCGTTTAATGCGAGCGTTGCGCTCTTCTCTCATGGCTTCAAGTGCGCGCACCCGGCCTTCGTTGCGCGTGCGCCTGGCTTTAATACCCTGACGAATCCAGTTTTCCTCTTGAGCGAGCTTTTTGTCGAACAAGTTGTTATGCGTAGTTTCGGTCGAAGCAGCTTCGTCACGATGCCTCAAAAATTTGTTGTAGTCGCCGGTCCAATTGGTCAACTCACCTCGATCGAGCTCTACAATGCGCGTCGCAAGCTTCTGCAAAAAGAGGCGATCGTGAGTAATGAACACAATGCAGCCGTCGTACGACTGCACGCGCTTTTCAAGCCAGGTTATCGTGCTGATATCCAGATGGTTGGTGGGCTCATCTAACAGCAGAATATGCGGCTTGGACACCAGCGCCTGTCCCAACGCAACGCGTCTTTGCCAGCCACCGGACAGGTCGCACAGGCGTTTGTCGGCAGGCAGGCCCAGCTGAGCAATAACAGTGTCAACCTGCTGCTCGGGCTCCCAGCCGCCGCTGGCCTCAATGCGCCGCTGCATTTGTTCAAGGTCATTGAGAAGATATGGTCGTTCATCCTCGTTCGACAATGCTTCGTATTCTGCGATTAGCGCAATCTGCTCCGCCAATCCCACAGCCACGACCTCTCGTGCGGTCAGTTCCGACAGGTCCGGTAGCTCCTGGCGCAGCTGACTGATGCGCAAGCCTGACAGCCTCTGAATCTCCCCGTCGTCGGGTTGATATTCACCGGTAACAAGTTTTAAAAGCGTAGATTTTCCAGAGCCGTTGCGGCCAATGAGGCACACGCGCTCGCCTTCCTCCAATACAAACTTTGCATTGCGAAAGATCACCTGTTCGCCGAAGCTCAGCGAAATATCGTCCATACGGAATAATGACATGGCGGGATTCTATGCGCCGTTACTGCCCCGGTCCAGTAACACAGCAACTTCTTCTGCTTTTCCTGGTAGAACAGCAGAAATCATGACTTTTCAAGCAACTGTGACGCTCTCTCGGAGGCTCCTAATTCACATAAGACCGGCCAAACTAGGGATAAGTACTTATTGCCTGATTTTTATGATTTCGACACAATACTTGTGTTAATACTATGAGTATGACAGTGATAACTGACACAACCCGCCAACAAACAGGGCGGCGCACTCGCAACATCGCGATGCTGCTGCTCGCCGTGGCGTTTGTCTTCAGCCAATCTATCGCCCAGCAACACATCCACGTAGACGGCGAATTAATCGCCAACTGTGTGGTTTGTCATCACGCCGACAATTCGCCAGGTCTTTTGACTAAAGTTGCGGTCAATGCGTCTACCGCTGTCTCGGCGTCACTTCCTGACATCGCCGTCGCGTTCGACCAGTTTACAAAGCTTCAACACGACCACCTTTCCAGAGCCCCGCCTCTAACCAGATAGCGTCAAGAAAACTCTTGTTATAAACAACTCGGCCGCAAGCGACCGAGTTTTAAAAC
>QIGP01000360.1 GCA_003228965.1 Gammaproteobacteria bacterium | reverse complement strand
GCCACTGAAATTTGATTGCGAATGCGGTATTTCTCACTCGGCCCGCCGGCTTCATTAATAATTTTGGCGTTACCAATAACGGCGTTAGGTATAGTGATTTCCACGTCGTCGCGGGTGAGTAGTCGGGTACTGCGAATACCAATTTGAGTTACTTCGCCGCGCTCTCCAGACCCGAGTACAACGAAGTCTCCTACTTTGTACGGATTGTCGACCAGAATCGACACGCCCGCAAAGACGTTGGCAAGTGTGTCCTTGGCGGCAAAACTCAAGGCTAAACCCAAGATGCCGGCCGATGCCAGCAAGGCCGTAACATCTTTGTTCCACGCGTTCATAAACGCGTAAATCGCCCCGATCAAAATAATCATGTAAGCGATATTTTGCATGAGAGGGAGCGTACGGATATCGACAAAGTCGAACCCTCTCTTGGCATTCTTGAGCGCGTTGAGCACCAGCCGGGTGAATGATAAGAAGAAAACCATCCATATCCAGACGCCAATGCTCTTCAGTATCGATTGCGAAATAGCCGCTGAACGTTCCAGTAGATCGAGGCGCCCTACGGCAAGCGAGGCACCAATGAGTACGATGGTAATGAACAGTGGCCGACGCAGCATGCGAATGATGTCGTCATCAACATTGGTTTTTGAAAAGCTCGTAAGTTTTCCGACAACGCGCGTTAGTACGGCTGTTAGTACGTAGGCGAAAACGAGTGTGATGACCATGATGATGGTCGATTGGAGCAGGGGATTGGGTCCGAGGTAGCCAGCACACATATTGACCCATGCGCGCAGCATATCTACATATTTCATGGTTTCGAGGTTTCCTTATTCTTCTTGGCTGAGGGGGCCGCAGAAAATACTTTCTTGCCGCCGACCCAGGTTTCACGTACGCGTTGTTGCCACAATTGCTCTTCGGGGAGGGTGAAATAGTCGTAATCAAGCACCACAAAATCGGCCCACATGCCAGGCATCAGATTGCCGATCTTGGTTTCCTGGTGAGCCGAGAAAGCGGCATCGACCGTAAACGCACGCAACGCTTCGCCTCGAGTCAGGGCTTCTTCCTTGAACCAGCCGCCGTCAGGATTGCCGTGGTGATCTTTTCTTGCGACCGCTGAATACAAGCCGTGAAACGGGTTGGACAGTTCGACGGGAAAGTCGGAGCCTGCGGCGAGCACTACCCCTAAATCGAGAACTTTACGCCACGCATAAGCGCCTTTAATACGCTCGCTGCCAACGCGGTCTTCTGCCATGTTCATGTCACTGGTTGCGTGTGTAGGCTGCATGGAGGCGATGATTTCGTGCTGTTGGAATTTTTCAAGGTCGTCGAGCGAAATGATTTGCGCGTGTTCAACTCGATGGCGGAGCTTGTGCCGCGTAATTGGAAGGCGGGCGAAAATGTCCAGTACCTGCCGGTTGGCGGCGTCGCCAATAGCGTGCACGTTTACCTGAAACCCGAGGCTCGCGGCACGGCGTACTTGTAGTTCAAGTTCGTCGAACGGGCTGAATAAAAGACCGCGACTGTCTTTTTCATCCGAATAGGGCTCAATCATGGCGGCACCGCGACTGCCAAGAGCGCCGTCGGCGTAAAGCTTCACGCTGCGCAGTAAGAACATGTCGCGCGTATCGGCAGGCCAGGGTGCCGCTACTTTAGTCAGGTTCTCTCCGGCGCCCGACACCATGCCGTACACTCGTACGTTAAGTTGATCGTTTAGCGCCATTTTTTTGTACAGTTCAGCAAGCTCTGCACTGACTCCCGCGTCGTGCACAGAAGTGATGCCCATTTCGCGCAGTTCTTTTTGAGCGAAATCCAGTGCTTCCTCAATACTGGTAAGCGAAGGGTCCGGAATTTTGTTTTCGACCAGATCCATGGCGCTGTCAACCAGGATGCCGGCGGGCATACCGTCACCGTCTCGTAAAATTTGACCACCAGAAGGGTCTTTGGTGAGTTCGGTAATGCCAGCTCTTTTTAACGCCGCCGAGTTTGCCCAGGCGGCATGGCCGTCAACGCGGCGAAGAAGAACCGGTTTGTCTGCCTCAATTTCATCGAGGTCGCTGGCAGTCGGGAAGCGTTTTTCGGGCCACAGAACCTGATTCCAGCCGCGGCCCAGAATCCATTCTTGTTCCGGTTGCAATTCAATAAAACGGGCAATTCTTTGTTGAGCAGCCTGCACCGATCGAGTGCCAACAAGATCCACGCGCTGATAGGTCTGACCGAGTCCCAAAATGTGGCCGTGAGCGTCGATGAAGCCTGGCAACAAGGTTCGGCCTTTGCCGTCAATTACGGTGACCGCGTCAACTTCCTGTGCGAACGGGAATTTATTGGCGTCGGAGGGGGTGTCGAAAATTTGGGCGATTTTACCGATATCGTCAACAAGCATGGCAGCGAAGGGCGCCCAGTAACCCATCCTGGGCTTAAGCGTTTGAAGCGCAAGCGGATGGTTCTCGGCAGGAGCGCCTTCTATGAAGCGATAGCCCTGAATGTTGGTGTAGAGAGTGTCGGCCGACGTTGGGAGTGCGGCAGACGCAATCAAGCAAGCTACAAGCGACCATCGAAGCGGGCTCTTACAGGAAATGACATTAAACAACGGGTTCGATTTTGAACTCATGATGGTCCTCGGGGTTGGGGTTCGGGCAGTTTACGTGGTTATGCCAACCTCAGGCAACGACTTACAGTGTCTAACCGGGCGAGACCCTGTTAGAATACAACAACTAACATTTAATTTAATCGGCAGCCGTACGCCGCTTAACAGAATAGAATAATGGATTAACGGTATGTATCTGGACTATTTCGGCCTCCATCAAAGACCGTTTCAGTTAACTCCCGACGCGGAGTTCCTGTACATGAGCCCGCAGCACTCAGAGGCCAAAGCGCACATGGACTACGCGGTGCTGAACCGCGACAGCTGCGTGGTTGTCACTGGCGACGTGGGCTGCGGTAAAACCACTTTGATCAATCGCTTTCTGTCAGAAGTCGATGAAGACATTCGGGTTGCGCGAATATTTCAAACCCAGCTCTCGCCGCGACAGTTTTTACAATCGCTCTTGGTGCAGTTTGGTTTCAAGCCATTTCGCAAGAATAAAGCGGAACTCCTCGAAACCGTGCGCAACTTTTTATTGGAAGAACATCGTCACGGTCGTCAGGTAGTGCTGATCGTCGATGAGGCGCAAAACCTTAGCGTTAAGGTTCTTGAAGAGATTCGGTTGCTTACAGACATCGAAACCGAAAAAGCCAAGACCATCAACGTGCTGTTGTGTGGCCAGCCCGAGTTTGAGGAAAAACTCTACTCGGCAGGCATGGAACAGCTTGCTCAACGTGTTCATTTTCACGTACGGTTACGACCTCTGAGTCTGGTCGAAACGTCCGAGTACATTAATTTTCGCCTGAAAATAGCTGGATATCACGGTGAAGACGACTTGTTTCCGGCTGAAGTTGTGCCCGCTCTATTTCGCTACACAGGTGGCGTGCCTCGTCTGATTAACACGCTGTGCGATACCGCACTAACGAGTGTATTTGTCGAAGAAGACGACCTGGTGAGTAACGAAACCATTAGCAGTGCGCTTAAGGAGCTTAAGTGGGTTCCCTTCGCCGAGCGTAGCAACCGTAAAAAATCCAAACAGTCCAGGCTTACAGAACACACTCCTCAACTGGTGTTGGTGCGTGAAGGTACTGTTATTCAAAAATACAAAATCCACGGCGACCGTTTGGTGATCGGCCGTGATGCCGACAACGACATTCCGGTAGCAAGCGAATTCATTAGCCGCCACCACATTCAGGTCAGCTACTACAATGACGCCTACTGGGTTAGCGATCTCAAAAGCACTAACGGCACGTACGTAAACGGTAAGCGTGTTCAGAAACACCAACTCGCTGACAAAGACGTCATCGCGCTAGGACACCACCGATTGATTTTCCAGGACATCAAAGAACGTCGTGCCTCGGCGACAGGTGACACGGCGACTAATATTTCCGACTACCGCGGAACCCGCGTACTTGATGAATTACATGAGAACACGGGTCAACACGAGACCTATGTGGCCAAAAGCAGCGGCAGTTCGGACACTTCGGGCGGTTAAATCTTACCGATCTCGGTCTCAGGCTCAGATCTGGAGCGGTTTTCAATCGTTATCTTGCAAGATGTGCCGATTTTTGGGTGTCTATAGATTCCCTGAAACAGCGACTTGGCGTTAGAAACGGCCGGGAAATGCGCGGTTTTGCCCTTAAATTCTAGTCAAATGCCCTATAAATCCATATATTCCAATGACTTATGTTTTGTGACGCAAGTCACACTTTCGTGGCAGTGGTGTGTTTAGACTAAATCAGTCTCTCCCTTAGGTACAAGGCCCTCAGTGCGCATTAAAACCAACACAACATGGAGTTCGCTGGTAGCGCTATTCAGCGTGCACAAGCTTTCGTACGAGGAGGCGCGTAAACGACTTCTGTTCGGCGTGTTCTGTATTGTCAGCAGTGTCATGCTGATGATCTTCGCCGCTCACCACCTGGCCCGGGGCGAATTTGTTGAGGGGTTACTCAACAGCCTGGCGAGCCTGATTTTGATCGGTAGTCTGGTGCTAGCGCGACGTCACAGTGATGCTCGCTCGTTCTATCGAATTCCGGTCATTGTAATTGGTTTGCTATTTGTCTACTTCGCCACACTCAGCGATCCGTCCGGATATCGCATGCTTTGGCTGTACGCCTACCCACCGATGGTCCTTTTTCTCGTAGGGGCCCGTGAAGGCATGATCTATGTGGCGGTATTGACCGTCGTTTGGGTGGCCGCCTTACTTGTACCTACGTCAATTTCAGGTCCGGCAATTTATGAGCCCGCCATGACGCTACGGTTTTTAGCAAGTTTTGGCCTGGTAATTTCTGCGAGTTGGTTTTTGGAAGCGGTGCGAGGCTTCTATGCCGAGTCCGAGCGCACCCACAACATCCAGCTCGAACACGACCACCGGCAAATGCACGATCTCGCGTATTCCGATGAATTAACCCAATTGCCTAATCGACGTTCAGCGCAACATATGATCGACGACACTCTGGCGGCGCTGAGTTTCGACGACTCTAAAACGGCCTTGATTGCCATGTTGGATATCGACCGTTTCAAAGTCATTAACGATCATTTCGGTCATCCCGTCGGAGACCAGGTTCTTCGCAGTGTGGCCAAGCGCGTGCGCAATGCCATACGCAAGAATGACTTTGTGGGTCGTTACGGTGGGGAAGAATTCTTACTCGTCATTCCAGGTGCGCACAAAGAACAATACCAGGTCATACTTGAAAAAATACGCTTGGCCGTATGCAAGCGTCCTATCAACCTTGAGGGTGTGTTGCACCATGTCACCGTGAGTATTGGCGGTACGGACGGGCTGAACGAAATTGGCAGAGACGCCATTATTGAACAGGCCGACCAGGCGCTGTATGTAGCCAAGCAAAGCGGTCGCAATCAGTGCAAGTTATATCAGTCAGGCAGGGCCCAAAACGACGCGACGGTAACTATTGCTTCCTAATCGCGTTTTTGCATTGACAACGGTTGGGGGCAAGCCGAACATCCAGTCCTGAGCTTCCTGTCCGGTTATGTTAGCCAAGCCGTGGTCTCGTAGTGCATGTACGAGCTGAAGTGTTTTTAGTCCATCCATTCCAAAGTTGAGTTGTCGTTTAGCCTGGTCCGGGTTCGCGTTGTTTCTAACCGTTTTTTCCAACCAGTCAAGTAGGTTGAGTTGTTTCACGGCTTTGAGAAGCACGTCCTTCAAGGGATACAACTTCATCATCCGATTGAAATTATGTTGTGCTTTAAAATGCGGATTGCCCGCCTCGTTTGCAGCACTTACATCGAGCAGGATTAGCCATTTTTTGAGTGCGTCAAAACAAGCAGGTGCGTAAAATTCAGTAGCTTCGAGCGGCTTTTGTGCAGCCCCAAAACGCGCAACACCGGGGCCAGTTCCAAACGGTACTCTTGTCGATAAACGTTCCTGCAGTTTAATTGTGCGACTGCGATCAAAGGCAATCGCTCCGAATTTAGCCAGTTTGTTGAGTATATAAAAGTCTTCTCCTGCACTGCGTTTTGGATAACCGCGCACAACCGCGTAAGCCTTCGCATGAACAATCATAGCGCTCCCCAGGCTGTAGTGGCTGTAGGGCGAGCCTGCATAGGTTAACCCCGCGACGTAGTAGTCGAGTTTGAGGTCGTAGAGTTTTTGCGCGAGGCTGGTACCGTCTGTTTTCACATGTTCGAAATCAAGATGTAACGCTACCGCATCGTCAGCCTCTGGCGGAGTGACGAAATAGTTGTTAGGGAGCGTCGAGTCCCCATCGGTTTGATAAAACCAGGGCGACTTAACGTGTCCATCGCGCCATAGCTCGAGAGCGACGTCGTTACCCAGTTTACGTGCAAGACCAACGCCTTCATTGGTGGGCAGTACTCGATTGGCCGAGCAGTGGTCCATAACCAGAACTGAGCAAAATGCGTCAGGCACACCAGAATCCACCAGGAACGCGTGTCCATCTTCCGACGAACAAGTGGAAGTGTTGCGCAGTTGTGTTAGCAAATCAAGGGTGCGTTGATGTGCTTCGGAGTCTGCACCAATGGGCGCGTTGATGATCAGTATGATCAGTGTTCCGCGAATGCCTGGATGGTCGCGTAGTGCCTGCAAAAAGTGACTGCGTTCATCAAAAATCGGAATGCACAGTACTCGCTCGAACGGCGCTTTAATCTGACTTGTTACGAACCTGGCTGCTACGCGCGAATCGGGCAGGACGTAGCGATCCAGGTATTGGGTGATGATCGATTTAGTGTTCACGCAGTTTTCGCCTGCTATGCATGTCCTGGCGCATGTAACCGCATTGTTCGCACGAAACGGAAGTCGCCACTGGGTGAGTAACGTAAATACTAGCCTGCATTATTCATGAGTTGATGGAATTTATCGCCGCTGTGGTGTGGGCAGTTGTGCTGATCGCCCGCCGGGACATAGCCGTAGC
>QIGP01000121.1 GCA_003228965.1 Gammaproteobacteria bacterium | reverse complement strand
CGGGGAACCACCATCCTCTCGGTTCGGCGCAACGGCAAAGTTGTCGTCGGCGGAGACGGCCAGGCCACGCTTGGCAACACGGTAATGAAAGGCAACGTGCGCAAAGTGCGCCATTTACACGACGGCAAAGTGCTCGCAGGCTTTGCTGGCGGTACGGCCGACGCCTTCACGCTGTTCGAACGCTTTGAAGGTAAGCTTGAGCAGTACGGCAATCTGACCCGGGCCGCCATTGAACTTGCCAAAGACTGGCGAACGGAACGCTCGCTGCGCAGGCTTGAGGCGCTGCTTTGCGTGGCCGACGCCAAAACCAGTCTGCTAATTTCCGGCAACGGCGATGTTATCGAGCCTGAAGACAATTTAGTGGCGATAGGATCTGGCGGACCGTTCGCTCAGGCAGCGGCGCGCGCCCTGCTGGATAGCACCGAGCTAAGCGCACGCGACATCGTCACTAAGGGGCTGAATATTGCGGGCGACATATGCATCTATACCAACCACAACCTCGTCATCGAAGAACTAGACACCGAGTAACCCGACCATGTCCCAAATGACTCCCAGAGAAATTGTGCAAGAACTCGACAAGCACATCATTGGCCAAACCGACGCCAAGCGTGCGGTCGCTATCGCCCTGCGCAACCGTTGGCGTCGCGTCCAGGTCGAAGAACCCTTGCGCAACGAAATAACGCCCAAAAACATACTCATGATCGGCCCGACCGGGGTGGGTAAAACCGAGATTGCCCGACGCCTTGCGAACCTCGCCAACGCACCGTTTATTAAGGTAGAAGCCACCAAATTTACCGAAGTGGGCTACGTAGGCCGCGAAGTCGACTCAATTATTCGCGATCTTGTCGACGTGGCTATAAAGCTCACGCGCGAACAGGAAATGGACAAAGTCCGTCACCGCGCTGAAGATGCAGCTGAAGATCGAGTGCTCGATGCCCTCATTCCCAAGCCTAAGGGCTGGGACGACGACAGCAGCGCCGACAGCAGCAGCGATACGCGCCAGAAAATGCGCAAAATGCTGCGCGAAGGCAAACTCAGCGACAAAGAAATTGAAATCGAAACCGATGCATCACCGATGGGTGTCGAAATCATGGCGCCTCCCGGCATGGAAGAAATGACTCAACAGCTGCAAGGCATGTTTGAAAACATGGGCGGCGGCAAGAAGCGCTCACGTAAACTGAAAATCAGGGACGCACACAAGCTACTGCTTGACGAAGAAGCTGCGAAGATGATCAACGAAGAAGACATCAAACTTCGTGCCATCGAAAACGTCGAGCAGCACGGCATTGTCTTTATCGACGAAATCGATAAAGTGGCCAAACGGTCTGACGCCCAGGGCGCCGACGTATCTCGCGAAGGCGTACAGCGCGACCTTCTCCCGCTCGTTGAAGGCTGCACCGTAAACACCAAATTTGGCATGATTCGCACCGACCACATTTTATTTATCGCCTCTGGTGCATTTCACATGGTCAAGCCGTCCGATCTTATTCCCGAGCTACAGGGTCGCTTTCCCATTCGGGTTGAACTGAGTGCTTTATCGGCAGACGACTTTGCCCGTATTTTGACCGAGCCCGACGCTTCGCTCACCGAGCAGTACAGCGCACTCATGCAAACCGAAGGGCTCTCGCTCTCCTTTACCGAGGACGGCATTGAACGCATAGCCCACGTCGCTTTCGAAGTTAACCAAAACACAGAGAACATCGGAGCTCGACGCTTGCACACGGTTATGGAGCGCCTACTGGATACTGTCTCCTTTAGCGCCTCAGACAAAAGTGGCGAAACGGTAAGCGTAGACGCCGCTTATGTGAACGATCACCTTGGCGAACTGGTTCAGGACGAAGACCTGAGTCGTTACATTCTTTAGGTAAACAAATGCAGCACCACCCAAGCGAAATTAAAGTTCGCAAAACTTCGAAAGTACTGGAAATCAAGTTTGGTGACGAACAGTTCGTCTTGCCATTTGAATATCTTCGCGTTTACTCGCCGTCTGCCGAAGTACGCGGACACGGCCCTGGCCAGGAAGTACTGCAAGTGGGAAAACAAAATGTCAACATTGAACGCATAGAACCTATCGGCAGTTACGCCGTGCGTCTCATTTTCAGCGACGGACACAACAGCGGCATTTACTCGTGGGACGTGCTCTATGATCTTGGCCAGAATCAGCAATCCAACTGGGACAGCTACCTCGACGACCTGGCACAAGCCGGTAAGTTGCGTACACCGGAGGCCTCATGACATCCACATCCAATTCCGATAAATCTGTTTCCGCAGACGCTGCAGAAGAAACAACTCACTTTGGCTACACCGACGTACCGCGCGAAGAAAAAGTGCAACACGTACGCGGAGTGTTTGACTCGGTAGCCAACAAATATGACTTGATGAACGACGTCATGTCGGCAGGCCTTCATCGAATTTGGAAACGCTACACGCTCGATCTTGCAAAACTTAAACCAGGCCAGCGAGTTCTCGACGTCGCGGGTGGTACTGGCGACCTTGCCATCAAAATGTCGACAATGGTGGGCGATACCGGCCATGTCGTTTTGTCCGACATCAACGAAGCTATGCTTGAACAAGGGCGGCAGCGGCTTATCAACGAAGGCATTGTCGGCAACGTCTCGTGCGTGCTTGCCGATGCCGAAGCTCTGCCGTTTGACGACAACCAATTTGAAGTAGTGACTATCGCATTCGGGCTACGCAATGTAACCGACAAAGATAAAGCACTTCGTTCAATGTATCGCGTGCTAAAGCCCGGCGGCCAACTACTGGTTCTGGAGTTTTCCAAAATGGTCGTACCTGGCATTAGCCAACTCTACGACTGGTACTCGTTTAACGTGCTTCCCAAACTCGGCGAAGCTTTGGTAAACGACGCCGACAGCTACCGTTATCTTGCCGAATCAATTCGCATGCACCCCGACCAGCCTACGCTGCTCGGCATGTTGAATGACGCAGGTTTCGAACAAACGCGCTTCCACAACTTAAGTGGCGGCATAGTCGCTTTGCACCGGGGCTACAAAGTATGACTGTCGAACAATCAGCGTCCCCTGGTATCAACCCGTTAAAAGGAGTGTTTAGCGCCGTCGAATCTTTGCTGGCCCGGCAGCTCGAAGCTTCAACAGCTGCTCGCACCAAGCTCGAACGCCTCGACGGTAAAACACTGGCGCTCGAACTGACAGGCATTGGTTTGAACGTTTACGTGCACTGCTCAACCGATGAGGTGAGCTTGTCGTCGGAGTTTGACGAACAGGCCGACGTGATTATTTCAGGCACACCGCTTGCCATGCTGGCCTTTGCCCGCGCCGACCCACAAGAAGGTATTCGCGGCGGCAGCGTAAAATTTACCGGCGACATTGGCGTAGCCCAGGATTTTCAAAAACTGTTTGCCACCCTTTCTCCAGATTTCGAAGAAGAGCTTTCTCGTCTAATAGGCGACGAAGCAGCCTTTCGGGTGAGCTCGGTCGTTCGCGATGCCGTAGGATTTGGCCTGCGGGCGTTTGACACGCTAACGCGCGGCCTGGGTGCGCATCTGACAGAAAGCAGTCGCGACGTAGCGGCAAACTCTGAGGTTAACGAATTCCTTGAAGACGTCGATCGCCTACGCGCCGATGTCGAACGTGCCGAGGCGCGGCTGAACCGCGTACCACCCCCGCAAGCCAAGGATTAAGCATGCTCAAATTTCGGCACTTTTTCCGTCTGATTCGAATTTTCAGAATTCTCAAACGACATGGCCTTAACGACGTGGTCAGAGCGCTACGACCACAGAACCCGGTAAACCGGTTTCTTGGCGGCGAACGCAAACCCTTGCGTCCCGAGCTTGGGCGGCGCATTCGCCTGGCTCTTGAGGATCTGGGCCCAATTTTTGTGAAGTTTGGGCAAGCGCTTTCTACACGACCCGACTTACTTCCACCCGATATTGCGTCTGAACTTGCCAAGCTTCAGGACAAAGTGCCGCCGTTTTCCAATCAGCTGGCACGAGAAACGGTTGAGGCTGCGTTCGAACAGTCAGTCGATGACATATTCAAAACATTTGAAACAGAGCCACTGGCCTCTGCATCTATCGCACAGGTTCATGCGGCACAACTTAAGGACGACACCGAAGTTGTGGTGAAGATTTTGCGACCCGGCGTCGAGCTCGTCATTGAAAAAGACCTCGACGTACTTGGCGCGTTGGCGGAACTGGCCAACCGGTACTGGCCCGACATTCGTAGGCTTAAACCACGCGACGTGGTGGAAGACTACAGCCGCACCATTCGCGACGAACTCGACTTCATGCGCGAAGCGGCCAACGGCGCTCAGCTCAAACGCAACTGGGCCGATTCGCACATTCTTGAACTGCCTGAAATCTATTTCGACTACTGCCATACAAACGTTATGGTCATGGAACGCGTTTACGGCATTCCGGTAAGCGATGTTGAGGCGCTCAATGCTGCGAACGTAAACTTGAAAACATTGGCCGAGCGTGGAGTAGAGATTTTCTTTACTCAGGTATTCAAGCACAATTTCTTCCATGCAGACATGCACCCTGGGAATATATTCGTTAACGTGAGCGACCCGGAGGACCCGCGATACATATCAATTGACTTCGGCATTGTCGGCACGCTCGATCCTTCCGATCAGCGCTATCTGGCAGGTAACCTGCTCGCCTTTTTTCATCGCGACTACCGCAAAGTGTCACAACTTCACGTGGACTCTGGCTGGGTGCCCGCAGGCACACGGGTCGATGAATTTGAGTCGGCTATTCGCACCGTGTGCGAACCCATATTCGACAAACCGCTCAAAGATATTTCGTTTGGCCAGTTTCTCGTTCGCCTGTTTAGCACCGCGCGGCGTTTCAACATGGAAGTACAGCCGCAGCTTGTGCTGCTACAGAAGACCTTGTTGAACATTGAAGGTCTGGGTCGCCAGCTCTATCCCGACCTCGATTTGTGGGAAACGGCCAAACCGTTCCTGGAAGACTGGATGGCCGAAAAAGCCAGCGGCAAAGAGTTAATGAGCCGGTTTAAAGACGCTCTGCCAGAGCTTGCGACCTCTTTTAACGACGCGCCAATGTTACTTACCAGGCTGATACAGCAAGTCTCGGACGGCACGTTCAGCGTGGCCGTAGCTACACCGAACCTTGAAGCGTTACAGGCTGAACAGCGTGCCAGCGATCGGCGCCGTACAGCGGCCATTGCCGGAGCTGGATTCCTCATCGCCGCCGCCGTATTGGCGGGCACGGGCTATCCGCACGCCTGGGTTAGCAGCGCAAGCGCCTTAACCGGCGTCTTTTTGTTGTGGCGTTCAAGAACATAGTTTTTTAATGTTTCAATTATTTACAAAAAAAGAGACTCTCCAAAATGGAACATGTGACGGGATTCGTGGTCGCTTAAGATCACACGGTTACACTAAGACGCAATGAACTATTCGACAAATATCACCAAACTGGTTTTACTCATGCTCGCACTGACGCTCGTCGCGATTGCTGCGGCGCAGACGCTCTACCGATACAAAGACAAAGACGGGAACTGGCAGTTCACCGATCGTCCGCCGAACGATGCACGCAAAGTAGAAACTGAACAGCTCGCCACCCGCAACTACGAACCCCAGGTCATTCTTGAACAAATAAAAATCGATGGAGGCACCAGGCTTACGGCAACGAACGAGTGGCACTGCCCCATGGAAGTGTTTGTCGACTTTGAGCAGGTAAGCAATCTGGACAGAGAACTTACGAAGGACTTCACCGTGGTGCTCGACCCGGACAGCACAATTACGCTTCGCGATTACTTCCCCATCGAAATCAGCGAGGCCTACAGCTACGAAATGGAATATCGCTACATCGCTGGCGATCCAACAAAAACGCCCGACAACTACGTGTACTCATTGCCTTTTGCAAAGGGTTCAGAATACGAAGTTACGCAAGCCTATCCTTCGAGCGTTACGCACACCGATTCTACCAGCAAATATGCCATCGACTTCGCGATGCCTGAAGGCACACCGGTGTACTCAGTAAGAGAAGGAACTGTGTATGCCACGGCCTACGAAAACTACGCCGGCGGCACCGACCGCGAGCGTGACCTGCCAAAGGCCAACGTGGTTCGTATTGTTCACGACGACGGCACCATTGCGGTCTACGCACACTTGTTATGGAATGCCATTCGGGTAAAGCCTGGACAACGAGTGCGCCGCGGTCAGTACATTGCCGACTCCGGTAACACAGGTTTTAGCAGCGGACCTCACCTGCATTTTGCTTTGCTTGCTAACAAAGGCATGAAGATCGAATCGTTGCCCATTATATTCGACGGCCCAGGTACCAAACCTGTAGTTCCGCAAACGGGCGAGACTTTGTACAACATTGAATAGCTGAGCCAGAACTAACGTCATTGCGCAGCGGCAACCTCCGACAGGATAGTAAGACGCCACTCGAGAGCATTCTCGAACGCGTCAAGAGATTGCCACGCCCTTCGGGCTCGCAATGCCGCAGCTGAAAAAACCAGTCACCCGCCAATTTCAGCGTAGAGGTCTCGCCATGTTGGATTGGCAGCTTCGATCAGCTTGACTTTGGCTTTTCGAGACCCGGCTTTAATTTGCTTTTCCCTGCAGATCGCACTTCGCATGTCCTCATTCAATTCGTAGTAGACAAGCATCGTCAGGTTGTACTTTGCAGAGAACCCTCTAGTCACCTTGTTCTTGTGCTGCCAAATTCGTTCAGTCAAATTGCTGGTCACTCCCGCATAAAGTGTGCCGTTTGGTTTATTGGTGAGAATATATACTGCGGGTTGACGGTCCACTGTTAAATCCAGGTGCAGGGTCAGCTGCTATAGGTGTAGTTGCAGGTGAAATGTTACATACGTTGGTTCTACATTGCCCGCGGATAAAACGATGAATGAACTGAGAAATAGACGTTAAGAGATTGCCGCGCCCTTCGGGCTCGCAATGACGGTAGGACAGTTTGAACTTTGTCGATGAGCCGAACTACTACCAACGTCATTGCGAGGAG
>QIGP01000434.1 GCA_003228965.1 Gammaproteobacteria bacterium | reverse complement strand
GGCTTACCCCTCCATGACCACGGAAGATCAAGCTGGACTTGATCAGGCCCGCGGTCGCTTGATCGTATAGCCGGGAATGAGCAAGCTCCAGCGCGAACTGCTACCAGCGTCTGCTAAAGACGTCGCAGATGCGTTGGCAACCGCAACTCTCTTCAGCGGCGTAGGCGTTGAGGCAGTCGGCGTTTTCCTTGAACAATGCGATGTGTGGCCCGTCCCCAAAGGCACGCTGTTCATTTCGCCGACGACGAACGACAAGACCCTCTACATTATTTTGCAAGGTACCATCTCAGTCAGGCTGGAAGACAGAAATGACGCCACTCTGACTGAACTGGTCCAAGGTCAGTGCGTCGGCGAAATGTCAATCATTGAAAACGCCCCTCCTTCGGCCTTTGTCACCGCTGTCAGCGATTGCAGATTATTTGCTATTGGACAAGACGTGGTGTGGAGCCTGATCAACGGCTCCCACGGGGTAGCCCGTAACCTGTTGCAAGTACTCTCGCAACGCTTACGATTCGACAACGATCACATTGTCAATCGGAGCGAACTGGTTGAGCAAAACCGTCGTAATGCAATTACCGACGCGTTAACCGACTTACACAACCGCTATTGGATGCAAGTGATGTTTGCGCGCAAAATTGATCGCGCGAAAACCACCGACAAAGCCCTTTGCCTTGCTGTGCTTGATCTCGATCGGTTCAAAGCGTTCAACGACCACCACGGCCACCAAAAAGGCGACTTGCTGCTGCAGAGCGTTGCCTCGGCCCTTCGGGATCTGTTCCGACCCACCGACCTTGTGGCACGGTTCGGCGGCGACGAGTTTGCCGTTCTGTTACCGGACACAACCATTGAGCAAGCTGAACTCATTGGTTCGAGAGTTAGGGAAGGCATCGTAAAACGCGTTGACGGCTTGGCAGACAACCAGCAAAACGTGACCGTGTCTGTTGGGCTAAGCGCCATGCACGCACAAGACACGCTGGAGTCTTTGCTACGAAGAGCGGATGAGGCTCTGTACCGGGCAAAAGCTCAAGGGCGAAATCGGGTAAGCACTTGAGAGAATCCGGTCGGATTGCCCTCAAAAACGATTACAAAAACTTAGCGTTCCCTCACGAAATGTACGTTGTCTATGAGTCTGGCTTTTCCGAGTCGCGCCGCTACCAATACGACTAGTTCGCGACTATCTACACTGAAAGGCGCAAGCGTTAACGCGTTAGCAACGTCGAGGTAGTCTGGCCTGAACCCCATCTCCTCAAGCCTCGCCTTACCGTTAGCAATCAAATTACTCACCGTCGATTCCAACTCAGAATCGGAGGCGCGGTTAACTTTATTGCGAATATCGCAAAGTACTTTATAAAGTTCTGCGGCCACAACTTTCTCATCGGCTGTCAAATACTGATTACGTGAACTTAGCGCTAACCCGCTGGCGTCACGGTAGGTAGGCGAGCCAATAATATCAACGCTCATACTCAAGTCACTGACCATTTGCCGAATAACGGCCAGCTGTTGAAAATCTTTTTCTCCAAATACCGCCACATGAGGCAGCACTATATTGAATAACTTGTTCACGACTGTCGCCACACCAATGAAATGCCCTTCACGAAAAGCGCCACAGTAGCGATTGTTCATATGTTTAACCGATACTTTGGTATGGGACATTCCAAGAAGTCCATACATCGCATCCACCGAAGGGGCGAACAAACTGTCACACTCAATCTCGGTCAAGCGCTCCATATCCGCCTCAAGCGTCCGCGGGTACATGCCAAAATCTTCGCCCTCACCGAACTGCAAAGGATTGGCGAATATGCTGCACACCATTCGATCGCAGTGTGGTCGCAAGGTTCTGAACAAATCAATATGTCCGTCGTGCAAATTACCCATTGTGGGTACAAAGCCGATGCGCAATCGCTGCGCACGCCACTCATGAGTTTGCGCGGCGATACCTGCGATAGTGTGGTGAACTTCCAAAGTCATAGAAGGCTATTCGAAACAATGCTCGGGCGCTGGGTAAGCACCCGTTTTTACGGCTTCAACGTAAGCGGTAACGGCGTCTCTCACCGAATCGCGACCGGCCAAAAAGTTTTTAGCAAAGCGAGGTTTACGACCAGGTGTAATATCAAGCACGTCATAAAGAACGAGAATTTGTCCGTCGACTTCCGGACCAGCGCCAATACCAATAGTCGGCACGCTTACCGCGTCGTGAATTCTTAGCGCCAGGTCGTTTGGAATACATTCCAGCAGCACCATGTCCGCTCCGGCTGATTCAAGATCGACCGCGGCCTGCACCATCTCTTTGGCGTCGTCCGCATGCCGCCCTTGCACCCGGAATCCACCGAGCTTGTGAACAGATTGGGGCGTAAGCCCAATGTGGGCACAAATAGGAATATCGCATTTGGCCAAATGCTCAACCACGTGGAGCTGAGGCGCACCGCCTTCTAACTTGACCATGCTGGCCTTACCTTCCTGCATTAGCCTGGCTGAGTTCGTCGCGGCTTGGTCAGGCGTTGAGTAGCTCATGAAGGGTAAATCGGCGACGAGAAAAGGTCGGTACAATCCGCGCAACGTCGACTTACAGTGGTAAATCATCTCGTCCATGCTAACGGGGATGGTGGTGTCATGCCCTTGAATGACCATGCCCAACGAGTCGCCAACGAGCACCAGGTCGACACCGGCGTTGTCCACCACAGTGGCAAAACTTGCATCGTAAGCCGTGATACAAGCAATTTTCTCGCCGTCCGCTTTCATTTTGCGCAGCGTGCTTATGGTGATGGGCGGTAATTCGCGCGCTTTACTTTGCAAGTGAGTGTACATAGACGTGGTCCGATATAAAGGTGAGAGCGTTACGCTACAAACTACCGCTTGACAGGTCAATCGAAATCAAGAGTGTTACTGGCCCAACATTGCCGCTTCGCCAGTGTGCGACCTGATTATCAACCCTGTCGCTCACCGCTTGCTGCATTTCAAAGTTCCGGTTTGAACGCGTTGAAATAGCGACGACCGCTGCGCAGAGACTGGAGCTGTTCTAACAACTGCTCGTATTCGTGGTCGCTTCCAACCAGATCTGCTTCTTCGACATTAACAATTAACAAAGGTCCGCGATCGTACCGGTGAAAAAATCGCATGTACAGGTCGCTAAGGTTTTGCAAATATTCACCTTCTATCGACTGCTCATACCCGATTCCTCGCTTGGCAATGCGCTTGAGTAGCGTATCGACCGACGCCTGCAAATAAATTACCAAATCAGGTTGCGGTGCGTCTATGGCAAGACGTTCAAACACGAGTTCGTACAGCTCGTACTCTTCATTATCGAGCGTCAGCTGCGCGAACAACTGATCTTTGTCTAGCATAAAGTCGGATACCCGCACCGGATCAAACATATCGGCCTGGCGCATTTGCTGACACTGACGCGACCGCTGGAACAAAAAATGTAGCTGAGTCGCAAGTGCGTTACTACGCTGGTCCTGATAAAAACGCTCCAGGAACGGATTGTCCTGGGGTTCTTCCAACAACAAGTCGCAGTCAAGAGTTTTAGACAGGCGTCGCGCAAGCGACGTTTTGCCAACGCCGATGGGGCCTTCAATAGCAATATATTTGAATCGCTTACCTAGCATACAACTGACATGTTAGAAATTAAAAAAATCCAGTCCTATAAAGTTTGTTTTCAAACCCACCGGGGCTGCCCGGCACCCGGCCACCACACTCGTTCTGTAAAGCAGACTCACAATACTCGAAGTGTACCGAGATCAACGCGCCGGGCAAGTTGCCTCACCGTACCGAGACCCACCACAGTAAAATCCGGGGCAATATCCATCCAGGGTCCGAGCACAAAGTTTCGGTTATGCAGTTCTTTATGCGGAACGGTTAATCGCTCAGATTCTATTTTTTCATTTGAATACGCAAGAATATCGAGATCCAGCGTACGCGCGGACCATCGTTCACCCGAACGGTCACGGTGATGAGCATGCTCGATCGCCTGAAGAGCGTCGAGAAATTCAAGAGGAGCAAGTTGTGTCAGCATTCCCGCTACCGCATTGACGTAGTCGAACTGGCCGGCAGGGCCGACAGGGTCTGAATTATACAGCAACGAGGTCAACACCAAAGACGTCTGCTCCAGGTTTCCAAGCTCTTCCAGAGCCTGCCTGGCGTGCTGTAGAGGGTTGTCAAGATTACTCCCGACACCTACAAAGACCGGTTGCCAGCGCCGTGTGCTCAAGCGTCTGGTTTCTTGCGCCGCCGTCGTCGCCGCGGTTTGCGTGTAGTGTCTGAAGCGCTCTTGGCTTTGCCCATGCCTACCATGTCGCGTTGCTCGGCATTGGATTTGGTTTGAACCGTCGTCCACCATTCGGCCAATTCTTCGGGCTCTTCTCCGACTTGCGCGCGTAGCAGCAACAAGTCGTAAGCCGCGCGAAAACGAGGGTGCTCTAATAAGCGCAAGGCACGCACGCCACGACGATGACGCAGCCGGATTTGCATTGTTAACATTTCTTTTATCGGCAGCATAACCCGTCGAGGCACGGCCATCGACGACTGCTGTTCGTGCATAACGTATTCGCACGCCAGTATGACGCTTTGAATAGGCCCTTTTCCTTCCTTGCGGAAATATTCAGTATGCATACGAACTACGGGCCACAGAAAAACGGCGATTAAGAATGCAGGTGTTACGGGCTTGTCTTCAGCTATTCTTAAATCGGTGTTGCTCGTGGCCGCTCGAAACAGCTCAACCGCCCTGTCGGCTTCTTTTTCGTTGTCACTCGCTCGTAAAAACTCTGCGGTCTGCGCGTACATGACTTTGATTAAGTCGTAGCGTCGAAGTAATTCGAAAGTGGTAGATGCATGCCCTGCCAGGAACAACTTGATGGCTTCATCGGCAAGCCTTGCTGGCGGAACGTTATCGAGTAAATGACCAAGCTCGTAGAGCGGCTGTTCGGATGCTTTATCAATAGTAAACCCAAGCTTTGCCGCAAAGCGCACGGCACGCAGCATGCGGACGGGGTCTTCCTGATAGCGCGTAACCGGGTCACCAATGAGTTTTAACGTTTTGTCGCGTACGTCGTCAACGCCACCGACGTAATCCCAAATACTGAAGTCGGCAATATTGTAGTAAAGAGCGTTTACCGTGAAGTCGCGGCGCCAAACGTCGTCATCGATGTCGCCATAGACGTTGTCGCGCAGGATGCGTCCGGTGTCATCACGCTTGCGATTGTCTACGTCCGGCGCATTTGAGTCGCCGCGGAAAGTAGCCACTTCGATGATTTCGCGCCCAAATCGAACATGCGCGAGACGGAACCGTCGCCCAATCAGACGGCTATTACGAAAGAGTTCATGAACCTGGTCAGGCGTCGCATCCGTAGCGATATCGAAATCTTTAGGTTGAATGCCAAGCAGCAAGTCTCGCACTGCTCCGCCTACCAGAAATGCCTGATGGCCAGTGTTCTTGAGTCGGTACAGAACTTTCAGAGCCGGTTCACTGATCATCGAACGCGATACGGGATGTTCGCCGCGTCCAACTATGACTGGCTGCGGATTGCTCTCCTTAACGGGTGGACTCAAGTGACATTCTCATTTGTTATATAAAGGCGGCGGGATGATAGCACCGGCCCAAGCGGAGCCGAAACGTGAGACATACTTTAACCGTTTGATTAACGTATTATCTTGTTTTTTATGGAAATAAACAAGGTATCAATGCGCTTCGATAGCATCAACGGCGCTCTCCTCAAGACAGGCTGGCGCAGTTCAGACAGCACTCCCTGACCCTCCCGTTGACCTTGCACTGTACAGCCACGTGACCATTCATGAAGCACCGCAAGCCGCCATGGTAGTGCATTGAGGCTAGCTGTTAGAATACCCGATACTCACGCTCAGACAGGAATAACGACATGGCCGAACTGTTCACGATGGACAATCTTTTTACTTTAATGATGCTAACCCTGCTCCAGGCCGTTCTGGGCTTTGACAACCTGCTCTATATATCGCTTGAATCCAAACGCGCGCCGCCCGACAAACAGGCTTATGTTCGTAAACTTGGCATTCTGCTGGCCGTTGTATTTCGTCTTGCCCTGTTGTTTATTCTGCTTAAGGTCATCGACTATTTTCAAAATCCCGTGTTTTCGCTGACTTTTAAAGGCATCGCCGAGGGCACCTTTAATTTTCACGCCATCATTGTGTTAATTGGCGGAGTATTTATTTTATATACAGCCGTTAAGGAGATTTTCCACATGATGTTGCTCGACGACGAGCATGAATCAGATCGCGAACCCACGTCTCCCAAAGTCATTATTTTCTGGATTGTGGCCATAAATCTGGTCTTCTCCTTCGACTCGATTTTGAGCGCAATGGCACTAACCAACGTGTTTGCCATCATGGCAACAGCCATCATTATTGGCGGCATATTAATGATATGGCTCGCCGATCGCGTGTCAGACTTCCTGCAAAAAAACCGTATGTATGAAGTACTCGGACTGTTCATACTGTTTGTAGTAGGCATCATGCTCCTCACAGAGGGTGCACATCTAGCCCATCTGACACTGTTTGGTGAACAGATCATGCCGATGACCAAAGCTACGTTCTACTTTGTCATTGCCGTACTTGTATTCACCGATATTGTGCAGTCGCGCTACCAAAGAAAACTTCTGGCTAAAGCGGCTAGAAATAAAAACAAACATGTCTGAATCGGCCACCTTGAACGAGGCCGTCACCTCACATAATCTACCCCGTAAGCCTGCGCCTCTTTGGCGCAGGCTTGCGGCCATGTTGTACGACACGCTTATTGTGATTGCACTGCTATTGCTTGCTACAGCAATCGTGCTGCCACTCAACGAGGGCGCCGCATTCGGGTCTGGCAACGTTTATTTTAAGGTGTACCTTGCTCTGGTCTGTATCGGGTTTTTCTTAATCTTCTGGCGCAAAGGCGGCCAAACGCTGGGTATGCGCGCGTGGAAAATTCAGCTGGTGAGCGACGCTCAAACTACGCCCAGTTACCCG